>NZ_MVQM01000087.1:0-5115 GCF_002067195.1 Pelotomaculum sp. PtaB.Bin117
CACCCCCTTTTTTAGGCGTATCACCTGGCGCTCACTGAGGTCTAAAACCGCTGCTGCTTCCTTGATAGACATACTGCCTTCGAGAGTCTTCTCAATGACTGTGTATCTTTTTATTTGTTCTTGTGACATGAGATAAAGTACCTTGTCTTTCATAGGTGACATATTATCACGATAATTAACAAGGTGACATTATCACATGATAATCACAGACCCGCAAAAAATTCTTGACACTTTATCCGGTTTTTTGTATACTGGTTAACAAGTTATATCTGGAAAAGGCTGTGAAGGGGACAAGGAGCTTGTGTATGGGCCGCAGAGAGCCGGGGTAGCTGAGAACCGGCGCCTTGAATACGATGGCTTTACATCACCCTGGAGCTGTCGGCTGAAAGGTTGCCAGTAAGCCGGGCCGGGTCGGGCGCCCGTTACAACGCCGTGTCTTTAATCGGCACATTAAGAGGCTTCCGCTTTTGGCGGCGGCAAGCAGGGTGGTAACGCGCAAGGCTTCAACCTCTCGTCCCTGGCATTTTATCCAAACGCCAGGTGAGGGGTTGTTTTATTTATTGGGGGTTGTTTTATTTATTAAATATATTTATATTATTTAAAGGGTAGTTTAACAACGTGGGGAATTAAAAGACCCTACGGATAGGTTCCGTTGCTGGAATTTTATCCAAAGGGCTTTTCTTTAATATTCGTTGTGCTTAAATATTTTATGGAGGAGTTGCTGATGAGCCTGATTATTTATCTTGACGGGGAATACTTGCCTGAGGAACGGGCGGTGGTGTCTGTTTTTGACCATGGACTCTTGTATGGCGACGGGGTTTTCGAAGGCATCCGCGCTTACAGCGGCAGAGTATTCAAACTGCATGACCACCTGGTCCGTCTTTATGAATCGGCCAGGACAATCGGCCTGGAGATTCCCGAATCCTTGGAGAACATGCAGGAGATTGTTTTGGAAACCTTGCGCCGCAACAACCTGCGCAGCGGCTATATCCGCCTGGTGGTAACCCGCGGCAAGGGCGATCTGGGTCTTGATCCGCTTAAATGTCCCAGACCCACCGTATTTTGCATCACCGCCTCGATCCGGCTTTACCCGGAAGAGTTATATGAAAAGGGTTTGACTCTGATTACCGTTTCCACCCGCCGGAATATTCCTGTCGCCGTTACCCCGCGGGTTAAGTCGTTGAATTACCTGAACAATATTTACGCCAAGATGGAAGCCAATCTGGCCGGTGTGCCCGAAGCGATTATGCTGAACTCGGAAGGATATGTGGCTGAAGCCACGGGGGACAATATTTTTATCGTGAAAAACGGGGTCCTTGCCACTCCTCCGTCTCACATAGGTCTTTTGGAAGGGGTTACCCGCAACACGGTAATGGACCTGGCTCGCCAGGCCGGCATACCGGTCGAAGAAAAAATTTTTACTTTGCATGATCTATACAATGCGGACGAATGTTTCCTGACCGGCACTGCCGCCGAGGTTATTCCCACGGTAAAGGTAGACGGACGTACCATCGCCGACGGCAAGCCGGGCAAGATCACCCGGGAACTTATTGCCGCGTTTCGTGAACTGACTAAGGTTGACGGCCCGCTGATTTTTTCCGAAGACGCGTCCACCTGCGGTTGCGGCTGCTAAAAACAGACGTGTTAGCCGGCCGTAGACCGGCTATTTTTTTGCAATAAGGAGGAATTGAACTTGCGTAGCGACGTAATGAAGAAAGGTATTGAAAAAGCTCCCCACCGCTCGCTTTTCAAAGCGCTGGGTTATCTTGACCAGGAGTTGGAACTGCCCCTGATTGGCGTGGTAAACTCATACAATGAGATTGTGCCCGGACACATCCATCTGCGTGATCTCACGGAAGCGGTGAAAGCCGGCGTGCGCATGGCCGGGGGAACGCCCATTGAATTCCCGTCGATAGCCGTCTGTGACGGTATAGCCATGAATCATACCGGGATGAAATATTCGCTGGCCAGCAGGGAATTGATCGCGGACAGCATTGAAGTGATGGCTGAAGCCCATCCGTTTGACGGGCTGGTGCTGATCCCGAACTGCGATAAGATTATCCCGGGCATGCTGATGGCCGCGGCCAGGCTGGATATTCCGGCCATCGTGGTCAGCGGCGGCCCGATGCTGGCCGGCCTTCACCAGGGACAGAATATATCGCTGAGCAACCTTTTTGAAGCGGTGGGCAAGGTATACGCTGGCAGCATGACTGAGGACGAACTGCACGAACTGGAAGAGGCGGCCTGTCCCGGCTGCGGTTCCTGTTCCGGCATGTTCACGGCAAATTCGATGAACTGTTTGACTGAAGCCCTGGGCATGGCCCTGCCGGGCAACGGTACTGTGCTGGCCGTGTCTGCCGCCCGGCGCCGCCTGGCCAAGATGACCGGCAGGCAAATTGTGAAACTGGTCCAGGAAGGCATCCGCCCTTCCGACATTATGACCAAAGACGCTTTTAACAACGGCCTGGCGGTGGATATGGCCCTGGGCTGTTCCACCAACACGGTGCTGCATCTCCCGGCCATCGCGTCCGAGTTGGGTGTGGAAATGAATCTCGATTACGTCAACATGGTCAGTGAGCGGACGCCGAACTTATGCAAGCTGAGCCCGATGGGTCCATTCTTTATTCAGGATTTGGACGAAGCAGGGGGAATTCCGGCGGTAATGGCCGAACTGGCCAGGAAAGGGCTGATTAGCCTGGAGGCCAGAACGGTCGACGGTACTGTGGGCGACAGAATCAGCGGCCGGGAGGTATCGCGCCGGGAGGTCATCCGCAGTGTGGATGACCCGCACAGCCCCAGCGGCGGCATCGCCATTCTGCGCGGCAACCTGGCTCCCGGCGGGGCAGTGGTGAAGAAGGCCGGAGTGGCGCCGGAAATGCTTAAACACAGCGGCCCGGCCCGCGTCTTTGATTCCGAGGACGAGGCCACCAAGGCCATCACAGCGCGAAAAATAAGCAAGGGCGATGTCATCGTGATCCGCTACGAAGGGCCCAGGGGCGGGCCGGGGATGCGGGAAATGCTTACCCCGACCGCTACTGTCGCCGGCCTGGGATTGGATAAAGATGTGGCTTTATTGACCGACGGCCGCTTTTCAGGAGCGACCCGGGGCGCCTCCATCGGCCATATCTCTCCGGAAGCGGCCGAGGGCGGCCCGGTGGCAATTCTCAAAGACGGTGATATAATTGAAATTGATATTCCGAACAACTCTCTGAACGTGGCGCTGAGCGCGGCGGAAATTTCCGCCCGCCTGAAAGACTGGCAGCCGCCGGAGCCAAGGGTGAAGAAGGGCTACCTGGCGCGTTACGCCCGCCATGTGACCTCGGCCAGCACAGGAGCGATCATCAGGGAAGATTAATGGAGGTGTGCGGTGTGAATTATTCCGGGGCGGAAATCTTGATCAAGAGTTTAGAGGCTGAAAATGTGGACACAATTTTCGGCTACCCCGGAGGCCAGGTTTTACCGATCTATGACGCCCTGTACGACGCTGACATCCGGCATATCCTGTGCAGACACGAACAGGGGGCGGCTCATGCCGCGGATGGCTATGCCCGCGCCACCGGCAGGCCGGGGGTTTGCCTGGCGACTTCGGGGCCCGGCGCGACCAATCTGGTAACGGGTATTGCCAACGCTCACATGGATTCAGTGCCTCTGGTGGCTATTACCGGCCAGGTTCCCTGGAGTCTGCTGGGAAGGGACTCCTTCCAGGAAGCGGACATAACCGGCATCACCTTGCCTATAACGAAGCACAGCTATCTGGTCAGGGACCCGTCCGAACTGGCGCGTATAGTCAAGGAAGCGTTTTATATAGCTACCACCGGCAGGCCTGGCCCGGTGCTGATCGATATTCCCAAGGACGTTTCCAGTACGGTGAACGAGTATATAGTGCCGGAAGAACTGCACCTGCCCGGCTACAAACCCGTGAGCGAAGCCGACTCATGGCAGGTGGCGGAAGCGGCCAAAGCAATCGCCGCATCCGAGCGGCCGGTGATCTATGCCGGCGGCGGTGTGATTATCTCCGGAGCGCATGAAGAACTGCTCCGTTTCGCGGAACTGCTGATGGCGCCGGTGGCCACCACCTTGATGGGGTTGGGGGGCTTTCCGGGAACCCATCCGTTATCTCTCGGCATGCTGGGCATGCACGGGACCAAATACGCCAACTTCGCGGTCTGTGAATGCGATCTCCTGATTGCCGTGGGGGCGCGCTTTGACGACCGGGTCACCGGTAAATTGGAGACCTTCGCGCATGAGGCCAAAGTGATTCATATTGACATAGATCCAGCAGAAATTGGGAAAAATGTGAGAGTGGACATTCCTGTCAACGGAGACGTTAAAATAGTGCTGAAACAGCTGATGGATATACTTCAGCCAAGACTGGGAGAGGCCTGGCGGGAGAAAATCCAGACGTGGAAGAAAGAGTACCCGATTGATTTTTGTGATAACAGGGAACTGAAGCCCCAGGCTGTCATCCGGGAAATTTACCGCCAAACCGGGGGCGATGCCCGCATTACCACCGAGGTGGGTCAGCACCAGATGTGGACGGCCCAGTATTATACTTTTTCCAAACCGCGTTCTTTTATTTCTTCCGGCGGTTTGGGCACCATGGGCTATGGCATGCCCGCGGCTATCGGCGTCCAGGCCGGCTGCCCCGGCGACACGGTTTTTGATATTGCCGGAGACGGCAGTATTCAAATGAACATCCAGGAATTGTGCACGGCAGTGAATTATGAGCTGCCAATCAACGTGGCGGTGATGGATAACGGCTTTTTAGGCATGGTGAGACAATGGCAGGAGCTTTTTTACAACCGGTATTCCCATACGAAATTGTTTAACCCTGATTTCGTTAAACTGGCCGAGGCTTATGGCGCGGAAGGGTTCAGGGTGACCAAGCGGTCTGAGCTAGCGCCCGTTTTGGAGCAGGCGATCCGTTCCAGCAAGCCGGTAATGATTGATTTCATGGTGGAGAGTGAGGAAAACGTCATGCCCATGGTTCCACCGGGTGAATCATTAAGTAAAATGCTTGGTTAGAGGGGGGGCAAATGTGACACATACGCTTGCAGTGCTGGTGGAAAACACACCGGGGATTCTGGCGCGGGTAGCCGGTCTCTTCAGCCGGCG
>NZ_MVQM01000088.1:0-3833 GCF_002067195.1 Pelotomaculum sp. PtaB.Bin117
CACAATCCTGCCGTGCCGGCCGATTTCCGCCCGCAGGTCCTGCTCGGAGAAAGGCTGCGCAGAAAAATAAAAGATGGCCGCAAGACAGGCCAGAATTACAAGCCACCGCCGCATATAACACAACTCCGCTTTTCTTTGTTTGCAACCTCTCTTAATAAAGTTTCATATAATTACCACTTAATGTCCTTTTCACCCGCCAACTTTCCATACCACCGGTTGTAATAATCCAGGTATTCCCCCGACTTGATACGGCGCCACCAGCCCTCATTCTCCAAATACCAGGCCACAGTTTTATGCATAGCCTCTTTAAAATCATAACCCCTGCGCCACCCAAGCTCATCCATAATCTTGGCCGGGTCGACAGCATAGCGCCGGTCGTGGCCCGGTCTATCCCCAACAAAAGTAATAAGCGTTTCAGGTTTTCCAAGGATATCAAGGATCATTTTTACCAAAGAAAGGTTGGTAACCCGTGCCCCGCCACCGATATTATATATTTCGCCTGCCCGTCCCTTGTCCAGGACCAGGCGCAGCGCCTCGCAGTGATCTAAAACGTAAATCCAGTCACGCACATTCATTCCGTCACCGTAAACTGGTATGGGCCTACCCTCCAGCGCGTTTGTAACCACCAGCGGAATCAGCTTTTCAGGAAACTGGTAAGGGCCGAAGTTGTTGGAACAACGGGTAATCACCACCTGCAGCCCGTGAGTTTTAAAATACGCCCTGCAGAGCAGGTCGGCTGAAGCTTTGCTCGCGGAATAAGGACTATTTGGAGCTAATGGAGTGCCTTCAGTAAAAAACCCGCCATCGTCCAAACTGCCGTAAACCTCATCGGTTGACACCTGCAAGAATTTTTTAACCCCGTGCTTACAGGCGGTATCCAACAACATTTGCGTGCCGAGAATATTAGTGTTGATAAAAGGGGCAGAGTTTTCAATGCTCCTGTCAACATGCGACTCGGCAGCAAAATTAATAACCATATTAAAATCATAATGCTTAAAGAGATCTTTCAGCAGCTCTGAGTCAGTTATATCTCCCCGGACAAAGGAATAACGCGAGTTATCTTCTACATCCGCCAGGTTTTCCAGGTTGCCGGCGTAAGTCAGCTTGTCAAGGTTTACAACCCGCCAGCCGGTTTCTTTTAAAATATGCTTTATAAAATTAGAGCCGATAAATCCAGCCCCGCCAGTGACAAGAAGGATCATCAATATTCCTCATTTCTAACGTGATTTATATACCGCCTTACCGCGTCCTCCCACGGCGGCAAACAGTACCCGGCAACTTGCTTCAAGGGAAACGGGTTTAAAACCGAGTAGCGCGGCCTGGCTGCGGGACGGGGATATTCTTCCGTCCTGCAGGGCTCTACTTCAGCAGTCAACCCGGCGACCTCAACCACCTTCCCGGCCAATCCAAACCAGGTTGTCGCACCGCTGTTAGTAGCGTGGTATGTCCCGTAAATACCCGTTCCGGCAAGATCAGCCAGAAGACAAGCCAGGTCTTTTGTATAGGTTGGAGTGCCGTACTGGTCGTCTACCACCTTCAACTCACTTTTTCCCCGGGCCAGTTTTAAAATTGTATCGACGAAATTCCTTCCGCCAGGTCCGAAAAGCCAGCTAGTCCTTACAACATAAAAACGCCCCCCAATTTCCCGTACTGCAGCCTCTCCGGTATATTTGCTTTCGCCATATACATTTATGGGATTTGAAAGATCGTATATATTGTAAGGCCGCTCAGCCTTGCCATCAAAAATGTAATCGGTGCTTATATGTACAATAGCTGCATTAACGCGCCGGCACGCAAGGGCGAGGTAACGAGGCCCCAGCCCGTTGACGGCAAAAGCCTTGTCCCTTTCTTCTTCCGCCCCGTCCACATTAGTGTAGGCCGCACAGTTAACCACCAAACCGGGTCCTACTTTATCAATAAGGGAAAAAACTGCATCCCTGTCCGTTATGTCTAATTCCCTGCGTGTCAAGGGAACAACGTTCGCCCCCCGCTTTAAGTACTCCTCCACCACCTGGCGGCCAAGCATGCCTGCCGCTCCAGTTACAATTACTTTCAACCGTGCCTTACCTCCCATTTATAAGGAACTGACGGGTCGTTGTGCGGCAGGCGGTACTCGTCCGGCTCGCCGTAATTATACAGTTCGGTGGGGAAGTTGACAATCATAGCGGGCGTCCCACCTTCAGACGTAAATCCGTGATAAACAAGCGGCGGTATTTTTAGCAAGACCGGGTTTAAATAACCAATGTGAAATTCATTTACCTGTCCTTTTGTTGCACTGCCCTCGCGGTTATCATAAAGCACTACCTTGGCCATCCCCGAGACACACACGAAATGATCCCATTGTAGCTTGTGATAATGCCAGGCCTTGTACACGCCCGGATAACAGCAAGTGATGTAAGACTGGCCGAATCTCATAAACTCAGGCCAATCGCTGCGCAGCATCTCCATCAAGTAGCCGCGCTCGTCCGGTACCAGGCGAAGCTTTTTAACCGTAACACCTTCTATTAATTCCATTTCTCTAGCCCCCCCTATTTCTTAAAATTCATAACGCCACTTCCGAATCATCTCCGATAAATAATCGGCAAATCCTGCGCCGGCTGTCGCTCCGTACAACTTTTGCGTTACAGCCGATCAAGCTGTCTTCAAGCATTTCCACGTCATACAATTGGCAATTTTCCATGATCACCGAGTGCTCAATACCCACCCTCTCCAAGGCGCTGTCTTTGCCGATAGCCGTATAAGGCCCGACAAATGAGTCACTAATACGGACATTATCACCTATGACCGCAGGCCCCCTGACAACACTGTTTTTTATTACCGCGCCCGGTGAAATACAAACACGGCCCACTATTTCACTTGAATCATCTATATTTCCACAAACCACCCGGCAGGCATATTCATCAAGCACCACCCGGTTGGCCTCCAAGATATCATCCTTTTTGCCGGTATCGAGCCACCAGCCGGCTAAAACCCTGGCTTCCACCCGGTGGCCCATTTCCATCATTTTCTGAATGGCATCGGTTATTTCCAGTTCACCCCGCCAGGAAGGCGTTATCCTGTCAATGGCATCATGTATCTCAGGCTTAAAAAGGTAGATACCTACCAGGGCAAGGTCACTGGGCGGCTCCTTGGGCTTTTCCACCAACTTCAACACCTGGTTTTCCGGCCCCAACACCGCCACACCAAACTGGCAGGGATCTTTAACCTTTTTCAACTGAATAATTGAATCACATGAACCGGATATAAAATCACGCACCAGTTCTCCGACACCGCCCTGGATAAGATTGTCGCCCAGGAACATAAGAAAAGGGGACTCGCCAAGAAAATCACGGGCCGTCCTAACCGCATGAGCCAGCCCCCCCGGCTGCTCCTGCAAAATATAAGTAATATCTGCGCTCCAGCGGGAACCGTTTCCCACTGATTCCTTAATGCTGTCTCCAGTTTCAGGAGAAATGATGATACCGATATCTTTTATGCCCGATGAACTTATCTGTTCCATCACAAAATGTATAATTGGTTTGTTAGCCACCGGGATCAACTGCTTGGCCGTGGTGTGTGTCAGCGGGCGCAGCCGAGTGCCGCGGCCGCCGGCAAGGACTAGAGCTTTCAAATAATCACCTCATTTCCAGAATTTCCGGTGCATACTGAAATATTTTTTCAGTTTTAGCGGTAATTTATCTTCCATCAAGCCGAGTTTATATCCGGCGTACTTAGCCAGGGTTAAACCCAAAGTATAAGGCAACCAGAAATAATTCTCATTCTTTATAAGATAGATAAACTGCTCTCTGGCAAATTTAAAACCTTCCCCTTCCGCTTTCGCATATTCCAGCAGC
>NZ_MVQM01000089.1:0-9727 GCF_002067195.1 Pelotomaculum sp. PtaB.Bin117
AATGCTAGGAGGTATGAGGATGTTAAGGAGACAATTTCAGTTGTTTGGGACATGGTGGTTTAATTTAAAGTTTCAAACTCAAATTATGATTATGTTTACAACCCTTGTTGTTCTTGTTGTGCTATTGTTAGGAGGAACAACATATTTCATATTAAAAAACAACATGGAAAGATTAATTACAGATAATTTAAATCTTTCGGTTAAAAACGTCGGGGATAAAATTGAACTTTTTACTTCAACGATAGATAGCAGGGAACTAAAAAACAAGGTAGGTTATTTAATGACTCAAGAATTATCATATTTTAGCAATAAAGAGATTGGAGCCGAATTGCGCTTGATCGATGGAGAGGGCGGTAAGGTAATTGAGTTAGGTGAGAAAACAGAGCAAAGCGACTTTATTCCCCAGCCTGCCATCGAGGAGATTATTAAGAAAAAAAGCGGAACTCTATTTTTTGAAAATGAACGGGAAAAGTATAATGCTGCTTATATCAACATACCGGGGAAAAACTGGATTTACATTTCTAGTATTTCTGAAGATGATTATCTGGCGCCTATCAATAAAATGAGGAATATTACTTTGGCTATCGGTCTGGTTGCTATTATCACTTCATTTTTGATTTGCTTTTTTGTATCCAGAAGGATTGCCATACCGTTGGCCGCCATGTTGCAGGTTGCGGGAAAAGCGGGAACAGGCGATTTGACTGTGCGTGCCCATGAGGAAGGGGTCGGTTTGGAATATTCCGTTTTAGGCAAAAGTTTTAACAGAATGCTAAAAGATCTGGCATTATTAATAAATGATTTCCAATCTCTGGTAAAAGATCTCTTGGCTAACAGTAAAAAAATTAATTCTGTTGCAGACAATCAAGTGGAGTTAATCCAACAGACCGGTTTGCTGGTTAATGATATGGCTTCTTCTATTCAGGAAGTATCCTGCGAGATTTATGAGACAGAAGAAGCTGGTTGTGAAGTGCGGATGGCAGTGGAAAACGGGCGTTCGGCTCTGGAAAGCATCCTTAGAAACATCAATGAGAATTTTGCCCTGATAGAAGGGCAATCGCGGTCTGTTGAACTCCTGGGTGGGCATCTGGACAAAGTCGGACAAGTATTGGAAATAATCAAAGACATATCAGAAAGGACACATCTATTATCCTTAAACGCATCCATAGAGGCAGCGCGAGCGGGGGAATACGGCAATGGTTTCTCCGTGGTGGCCGATGAAATAAGGAAACTAGCGGGAATTGCCGGACAATCGGTTAAAGAAATAAGCGGGTTGATAAATGCCATAAAAATTGAAAGCAAGGCTGTGTTGGAAAAGGTGGAAGAGGGCAGAAAAGGGGCCAAAGAAGGTCTCTCAATGACCGGTAATGCCGAGGGATATTTAAATAATATTTATAGCTCCATAACGAACGCTAATGAATGCATAACGAAAATAAGCCGAAAAATGGACCAAATCTCTGCGGGTACCGGGCAGGTAGTGTTGACGATGCGCTCCGTTGCCGGAACAGTGGAAACGGAATCAAATGGGATTGTGGATGACCATAACTCTTCGGCGAGGAAAGTGGCGGATCTGGCCAGGGAGTTGGCCGTAATGGCCCAAAGTCTCCAGGGTCAGCTTCTTAAGTTCAAAACCATTTAACAGGAGTCAGGAGTCATAATAAAAGAATAGCTAACCATCTTGAGATATTCTGAATTCTGACTCCTGAATTCTGAATATTTAAATGAATGATATATACAAATTTTACAAGGAAATAACCAAGAATTAATAAGTAATTAGTTTGGATTTAATATTCATCTTTTATAATAACCACCGAGGGCACACTACTATGTCTCATACGATTATGGAATAGGGGGTAATAAACTTGACAGTACGGGTTTTAGATACCAATGTTCTGCTGGATCGCCCCATAGAAGAAATAATCCAATCATTCCCTCCCTGTAAAATCATCTTGCCCCTCGCGGTTATTCATGAACTGGATAATTTTAAAGGTCTGGAGGACCAGCGGGGCCTTTACGCCCGCAGCGCCATTAGATTTCTTGACGGGTTGCGGCCGAAGCTTCATCAAGGAGTCCGTCTCAAAACCGGCCACTACTTCAAAGTAGAAGTAAACCATACTGACGTTCAGCTCCCCGAAATCTTGTCAAAGAACATGATAAACAACCGGATCCTTACCGTCAGCAAAGGCATCATGGAAGAAGAGCCGCTGAAGTTGATCACTCAGGATATTTATACCAGATTGATTGCCGATATTTTAGGCATACCGGCTGAAAATTATATAGCTGAAAGTGTTGAGTTGGGAAATTTATATTCCGGTTGGTGTGAAGTTCAAATATCAGACCGGGAGGTTCAAAATTTTTACCAACTTAATTCTTTTTATACAGATTATCCACTGTTGGCCAATCAGTATGTCAAGATGGTTGATCAGACGGGGGGAGCGCACTACGGGCGTTATAACGCCGGTAATAAAAACATTGTTTCATTATGCCGTGAGCAGCAGGCTTTTGGCATCGGTCCGGCAGAAGAGAACATCGAACAGCATTTTTTAATAGACGCGCTGCTCAATCCGGATATTCAACTGGTAAGTATTTTAGGCCCGGCGGGTACGGGAAAGACCTTGCTGGCCCTGGCTGCCGGCCTGCATCAGGTCATAAACAAGGGCTTATACAGCAAGTTGGTGGTTTCCCGGGCGCTCATTCCACACGGCCAGGACATCGGGGCGTTGCCGGGCGATAAAGAAGAGAAGCTTTCGCCCTGGATGGGCGCGATCTTTGACAACCTGGAATTTTTACTCAGCAATTTTGCCGTAAATAAGTATGACAGAAAATCATCACCCGCGGAACAAGTCGGCAAGTTTATGGAAGAGGGATATATTGAGCTGGAAGCTTTGGCCTATATCCGCGGCCGCTCAATTCCCGGGCAGTGGGTGATTATTGACGAGGCGCAGAATTTGACCAAGGAAAACGTTAAAACAATCATCACGCGTGCGGGGAAGGGAACAAAAATAGTAATAACCGGGGACATCCAACAGATCGACAACTGCCGTTTGACTGCCACAAACAACGGTTTTGTAACTTTAATCGAAGCCTTCAAGGGGCAGCAGCTTTACGCGCATATCACTTTAAACAGAACAGAACGCAGTTCTTTGGCTGCCTTGGGAGTAGAACTTCTTTAAATTAAAATTTACCCCAGTCCGGCGGGGGAAAGGCCGGACAAAAAAGGAGGGGAAAATGGCTTGCAAAAACTGCGCCTGCCCAGCCTGGGAATGGAACCTGGAGAGAGACGTATCGAGGTCAAGAATCCAGATCTGTCCGGTATGCGGCAGGATCGGGAGGATTATCACAAGCCGTTGTGTTCGCTGCGAATTAGAACATTGTCCTGTGCTGGAAAATGATGTCCGGGCGTATGGTTGGGAGCTTTCATACCAAAATTTACCGAATGAACCTTGCGGCACCAATTTATGGTGAGTAAAACCATGGTGAATCAAACAACCGGACAGCATAGCAATTCTCCATCCGTTTGCTTGTTGCTGCGGCGATCGCATTCTAGTAGAGTGCAATTGCCGCATATTTTCTACCTGCGCCAAATGTTGCGAAAGGAGATGCCCTCGAGTAAATTTTGTCCGGTTTCCCGCTTTTTCTTCATAATATATCCGATAAATTCTCTCAGAAAACTTTCCCAGATTTGAGCCACGGATTTGGCGTCGGTCTTGCTGCGGCTCCGAATAGCCACACTATCGTCAATAGCTTTGCGCAAGTCTGCCAGTATTTTGGAAAGATGTGCAATTAATTCGTCTGAACTTGTCAATCGACCCCCACCTTTTTATCCAATTATTAATTATTCAAGGGGTGCTTCATTATCTTGGTTTGGTTCATTTTCCTCCGCTTCAGCGGTATCGGATACCGGATTCTCTGGCGAAGAAGTTACTTTATTAAAGTTCACCTCGGCAACAATGTCTTCAAATTCCTCTTTTGCCTGAGAAAATACACCATGTACCCGTTCATTTATTTCCATGGCTTCTTCCATTGCTTTACATATCAACGGACGTACTGATTTTGACACTGAGGGTAAAAATAACAGCCCAATTAACGCCGCACCTGCTCCCCAGCCGAAACTGCGGCGGTCAATACCCCGCAATGGATTTGTGAGCCGGTTCCAGAAGGGTTTTACATGGCCGACACCGCCGTTATTTGGTCCCAAGCTTTGCAGCAAGTCCTGAACTCCCATGCCCTGCTCCCGGGCTTCATGCAATAAGTCATAAAGCATCTGGCGAATTTGAGGATCCCTGGCTTGTCCAAGTTGCTGGTTCATTTTATCCAACGCTCTTAACTCATCCCGCAACTGGTTTCTCACCAGTGACATATTGCGCTGGTAATGATATTCATCTCTATCGGTCCACCAGTCATCTTCATCCTGCTGGTGTTTCCGGCCGCGATATGCAGGTGGCGGGTAGTCCCCCCGGCCGTTGCCGTCATGGTAGTGTTTTTCCCGCCATTCCCGGCGGTTCTCAAGATCCTCAATGATTTCTTTCTTTAGCTGCTTGATTACCTCAGGGTCATATTTGCCAGCCATTTCTTTACCTTGTTCTTGATGCATTTATATTCCTCCCAAGGTTTTTAGTCTGAATTATTTTGCCCAAAAAGAAACCAATTTTATTACAATATTTTTATGTTTTTAAATAAATTTCTTACTACTTCCCTTGAATGAATGATTAAGATTGAAATGACTGCCGGCAAGTCCTTTGCGGACATTTACATCAGCACCCAGCGGGGCGGGCTGCGAATGTGTATGGAGACATACAGGAGATATATAATTGAGAGAGCTGCCGTTAAGCCGGGCAGCTCTCCAATTTTTCTTTATTTACCGGTGTTTTTTGGTTTTTCGCCTGGTTTATTGCCATGCCATAAATCGGCAACGGCCCGGTCCATAATGGAAGTCAGCCCGGATGTGCCCAATACAACGGCCGCGTCCATCAGACCCAGCGGACTTGTTTTAAAGATCCTCCTGCCAAACGGCAGGTAGATTGCTCCGGCCAGCAAGGCTGACGAGAGAGCGACCGAGCCCGCCAGGAAATGGTTGGATTTGCCTTCTTTTCGTTCACCGTATTCCAGGGCCGCCAACAGTTGTCCCGATGTAATGGTTGCCAGGGCGATTGTCCTGGCCCGGCTCAGGTCGCCATGCTTTAAAGCCCAGTGGTAGGTTCCTAGCCCCACCAGGCCAAGGGATACGCCCCGGCTGACTATTTGGGCGTTCAGACCATCATCAAAAAAACCTTGGCTGGTTGGCCTGGGCGCCCGGACCATCAATTCTTTGCCCGGCGGCTCAACTCCCAAGGCCAAAGCAGGCAGGCCGTCTCCCAATAAATTCAGAAAGAGCAACTGGATGGGCAGCAAGGGCATCGGCAGACCAAGAAGAACTGACAGGAACATCAAAAGCACTTCGCCGGCATTGGTGGATAATAAGTAGCGCACCGACCGCCTGATATTGCTGTATATTCCCCTGCCCTGCTCTACCGCGGAGACCAGCGTGGCAAAGTTGTCGTCAAGCAGCACAATATCAGCGGCTTGTTTGGTTACATCGGTTCCGGTCCGGCCCATGGCCACACCGATGTCTCCTTCTTTTACAGCGGGAGCGTCGTTGATGCCGTCCCCGACCATGGCTACGATTTCACCCTGCTGGCGGAAAGCTTTGACCAGGCGTAACTTGTGCGCCGGCAGCACCCGGGCGAAAACTCTCACCTCCCGCACCGCCGCAGCCAATTCAGTGTCATTGAGACTTTCAATATCGCGTCCGGTAAGCACCCTGCCGCTTTCGGCAATGTCCAGCTTTTGGGCTATGGTTAAGGCGGTATGGGGGTGATCCCCGGTGATCATCACAACCTTGATCCCGGCGCGGTGACAGGTGGCAATGGCATTGCCAGCCTCCGGCCGCGGCGGGTCAACCATACCGGCCAGGCCAAGCAGGATAAGAGCTTGTTCCGGGTCAGGCAATTCCGGATCAGCCAGCGGGCGGTAGGCAATTGCCAGTACCCGCATGGCATCGCCGGCCATCTGCTCGCTAGCTTCCAGCACCGCCCGGCGCGAAGCGCCGTCCAGAGGGACAATTTTGCCCTGTCGCTGCATTTGCGTGCAAAGACCAAGGACTACTTCCGGGGCGCCTTTCACAAATGCCGCGTACTCCGGACTTTTTCCCCGGCAAACTACCGTCATTCTTGACCGTTCGGCGTCAAAAGGAAGTTCTCGAATCCGCCGCCACCTTTCCTGAATTTCCTTGTAATTCAGACCGCTGTGCAAAGCTGCCAGCAGCAGGGCGCCTTCAGTAGGATCGCCTTCTGCCCGCCACTGTGATTTAGTTCTCCCGGACAGTTTGTTTTGCGGCCTATGCAGGCTGGCATCGTTGCACAGTACTCCGGCAGCCAGCAAATTCACCAAATCTCGCGGGTCGTTGTTCCCCGCTTGGTCCGGCTTTAGCAGCCGTTCACCCGGTTGGGTTTGCCACCAGCCGCCACTGGTATAGACCGACTGCACCTTTTGACGGTTTTGGGTTAATGTACCCGTTTTGTCGGTACAGATTAAAGTGGCGCTGCCTAGTGTTTCCACGGCCGGCAGATGCCTGACCACGGCGTTTTCTTTAGCCATCCGTTTGACGCCGGATGCCATGGCAATGGTAACCACAGCCGGTAAACCTTCCGGTATGGCGGCAACTGCCAGGCTGACCCCAGCTAAAAACATCTGGAACAAAGAGCCGCCTCGCAGTACACCGGTCAGCGCCACCAACCCGCTGGCCGCCAGGGAGTACTTTAATATTACGCCGCCAACTGCGGTCATGTGGTTTTGCAGCGGTGTCGGCTCCCGCTTATGCTCGTTGAGCAAACCGGCAATTTTGCCTATTTCAGTGGACATGCCGGTGGCCGACACCAATCCCACCGCTCGCCCTCGGGTGACATTCGTCCCCATGAACGCCAGATTGTCACAATCCAATAAAACTGTACAATCTGTGATCAGATCGGCTTTTTTAGGGATGGGATATGGTTCGCCGGTCAGGGCCGACTCCTCGACTTCCAGCCCGTGCACTTCTATCAGGCGTAAATCGGCCGGTACTGCGTCCCCCTGCTCCAGCAGTACAATATCGCCCGGCACCAAGCCGGCCGCCGGTAAACGCCGCTCTTTTCCAGCCCTTCTTACTTTAGCGGCAGGGGCCGTCATTTTATCCAGGGCTTGTAAAGCACCCTCGGCTTTTTGCTCCTGCAGGGCGCCCAGCATTGCGTTCAAGATTAAGATGGTCACTATGGCCAGGGCGTCATTGAATTCGCCCATTGCTATGCAGACCACTGCCGAGGCCATCAAAGCTTTTACCAGAAAGTCCTTAAGCTGGTCCGACATCCTGGAGAAAAAACCCCGCGGCTCTGCCTCGGCCAATTTATTGGGGCCGAATAAATTCATTCTCTGCAGCACCTGAGGTCTATTCAGGCCGTTTTCAAGGTCTGTTTTCAGTTTTTGTAGGGCTTCATCCACCGACAGTTTGTGCAAATCGCTAAAGTTAAATTGTGACCGTGGTTCCTGCCGGAAGGTTTCAAGGTGATTATCGCTGAGAGCCAAAGCCGCGGCTATTTCCTGCCGCGCCGCCGGCAGCGAACGGCAGCGGTTTCTTGAGCGGTGGAGGCTGCCTGACAATAGTCGCAAAGAATTCGCCCCTACAAATATAGAAATCAAATTGTTATATACAGAGGCGGCCATCGGCGGCAGCCGGCCTGTCGCCCCCAAAGCCAAACCGGTAAAGTTGGCTGCCAGGACTAAAGTTAAATTTTGTTTGACCCGCAGTTCACCGGTCTTTGCCGTGCGGAATACTTCCGGTAATAAGGCGGGTCTGGAAATAACCACATCAACCGTGTTGCATTTTAGACTGGAAGCCAGGCAAATACTGACGTCAGCGACTTGCAACAGCGGAGAGTCGTCTGTATCTCCCATCAATAAAGCGATCTTTTTACCCTGGCGCTTCAAACTGCCGATAAGCCCTACTTTGTCTTGGGTTGTTAAGCCCGGCCAGACCTGGTATATTCCGATTTCATGGGCGGACTGCCGCAATACGCGGCTATCCTTTTCCACGGTTAAGCCTATGTTATTGATTCCCAGGGCACGCAAGCCATTAACCAGTTCACGCGGATCAGCCGCCCGATACCGCTTGATCCCGATTAAGCCGGCTAACCGGCCTTGCGTGGCGATAAATACCGGAAGCTGACCGAGATGCCGCAAACGGCGGGCTTTGAAAAAAAACCATTTGGTCTCGACGCCGCCTGCGGTTAGAATATCTTCGTTACCCGCCAGCACCGGTTTTATTTCCCCCGAGCCGTTATTTGTTGATTCTAAGCGGTATACCCGGGCTGCCAGCGCTTTCCTTAAGACCAGGCAATGGTAGTTATCCATTTGGCATGAAGCCTCTGCTGCCAAGTCAAGCAATTCTTTCTTGGTAATTCCGGGTGCCGGTAGAATGTCCGCCACCTGGTATGATGCTTCAGACAGCGTCTCTACGCTGGTGAAAACAACTGTGTCTACAACTGAAAGAAGCTCAAGTGTATGCTCGTCCCGGTAAAGAATCCCTTTTTTCCCCGCTCCGGCCATCGCCGCGGTAGCCGCGGTAGGGGCGGCAAGGCCGGCGGGAGACGGATTGGCCGCCAGCAGCATGGCTAACCCTCTTTGGAAGCCGCCGGCGCCGCCGGCTAATCCAGATAATGAAGCCAGCCCGAATACCGGCAGCACTGCCCTGCGGCCATACTCTTGTCCGGCCTCGCGCCACCGGGGAATTTTTGCTCTCTCTTGTTTCTGCCCCGGTTCTCCTTTTGTTTCCGGCAGTTCCGGCAACGCGTTGCGATAGCTCCGAAGCACCAGGGACTGTCCAAGGGCGGTCAGGTTGGTCAGCCAGATTACCAGCAGTCCGGGAATGCTTTCTCGCAAAAAAATGGTGCTCAAGGCTATTGCGCTCATCAATAAATCGTGATTGATCCTGCCTCTAGCCAGGCTTTGCAACCCGCTGTACAAAACCGGATAACCGGAAACGATGGCAGTGATTGCCGCCAGGTTGAAAATACCGGAGCTTTCGGCCAGAGGGGTGCGGCCGAACAAGACGCGCTTTAAACCTAAATAGGCCAGTATTCCTCCCCCCATGGCCACATTAAGCAGTTGCTCGCTGATAGGCAAATCTTCCGGCTCCCGGAGCTTCTGCCAAGCTAAAGCGGATGCCCCGTTGTTCTTTGGAGGCAGCTGGAACCCATACTCTGGGCAATTATTAATATCATTAATGGTTTTAATCAATTTGTTTGGTTTTACCTGCGTTTCGTTAAAAACTACCAATACCCGGCCTGTCAGCGGGTTTGCCTGCGCCCGGCGGACGCCGGCCATTTCGGTTATTCTCCGGTGAATGCCCGAGGCCATCAACCAGTTGCCCTTTAGCCCCGGCACCGATATCCTTATCCGGCCGGGCAAACGGTGAACTATCTCCGTCCCAGCAGCCTGCCCATAATTATTTTTGCTCAAATGCTCATTATTCACCCCCTCAATCGGATATTAACCGCTATTTTCTCCCGTTTCTTTTGTTTTATGTTAGAACAGTTTACGTTTAATTATGGAAAAGGCGATTAAGTATTTTTTTGTAAAAATCGTTAAATATGTATATCAAAACGGTTAATAGAAAAGATAAAATTCAGGATGTTGCTGTTGACTTAAGAGCAATCACATT
>NZ_MVQM01000090.1:0-13918 GCF_002067195.1 Pelotomaculum sp. PtaB.Bin117
TATCGATCTGGCCAGGGAAATAGCTGAAAGGCTTTTGTCGGCCCAGTTGTCTCTTGAGCCGGAAATTGTCTGTAACGTGGCCATGGAGTCGCTTCGCCTGGTTGCGGACAGGCTCCAAGTGGTTCTGTATATAAACCCGTCGGAACTGGCGCTGTATGAAAAAAGGAAAGAAGAGATGAGAGGTTTGCTGCCGGCGAAGGCGGAGCTTCAAGTGATTACTGACGCTTCGATTAAGCCGGGCGGGTGCAAGGTCGAGACTGAGAATGGACGGGTGGACGCTACTATGGAAACGCGGCGGGAAGCGTTGATGAAGGCTCTTTATGGTGAGGAGGGCTAGTTTGTGGAGAGTGCTCCGATAGACCTGTCGGTATGGAAGTCTCGCATAAAAGAAGCCAATTTGCTAAAATTGACCGGCAGGGTGACCCGTGTAATCGGGCTCACTGTCGAAGTGCAGGGAATTAACTCCCCCATCGGAGAGGTTTGCGGGATTAATGTGCCGGGTGAACCTGAGCCGGTCCGGGCTGAAGTGGTAGGTTTCCGTGATGGAAGCACACTGCTGATGCCGCTTGGCGAACTCAGGGGGATTTACCAGGGTTGCAGCGTTATTCCCACAGGCAAGCCGTTTTATGTTAAAGTGGGGGAACAACTGCTCGGCAGGGTATTGGACGGTCTGGGGCATCCCTTGGACGGTCTGGGCCCCCTGAACGGGCTTGGTGAAGAATATCCGGTGGACAACCGTCCGCCCAACCCGCTAATGAGAAAACGTATATCCGAGGTGCTGTCAACCGGGGTGCGGGTGGTGGACGCGTTTCTTACCTGTGGCCGGGGGCAGCGTATCGGCATATTCTCCGGCAGCGGGGTCGGAAAAAGTACTTTATTGGGAATGATATCACGGTACAGCAACGCCGACGTTAATGTTATCGCCTTGATTGGGGAGCGTGGCCGTGAGGTATTGGATTTTATCGAGACCGACCTTGGCCCGGAAGGCTTGGCCCGCTCGGTGGTTGTGGTGGCGACATCGGAGCAGCCTGCTTTGGTGCGTCTGAAAGGAGCCTTTGTTGCTTGCGCTATTGCTGAATATTTCCGGAACCAGGCTAAGGACGTGCTATTGATGATGGATTCGGTGACCAGGTTTGCCATGGCCCAGCGCGAGGTTGGCTTGGCTATTGGAGAGCCGCCGGCGACAAAGGGCTATACCCCCTCAGTGTTCGCGCTGCTGCCCCGGCTTCTTGAACGGCCGGGCATGTCCGACACCGGTTCAATTACAGCTTTTTTTACCGTGCTTGTAGACGGGGATGATTTGAACGAGCCGATTTCCGACGCGGTGCGCGGCATCCTGGACGGGCACATTGTGCTGTCCCGCTCGCTGGCCGCGGCCAACCATTACCCGGCTGTGGATGTGCTGAACAGTGTCAGCCGTCTGATGCCCGACATTACCACGGAGGAGCACCGGGCGCAGGCCGGGAAGTTGCGTGACTGGCTGGCGGCTTACCGCCAGGCGGAAGACTTGATCAATATTGGTGCTTACGTGGCGGGCTCGAACCCGCGCGTTGACGAGGCTATTGCTTCGTACCAGGGAATTGTTGATTTTTTGAAGCAGGGTATGCACGAGCATAATGACTACGACGACACATTAAACAGACTAAGTGCAATAGCCCATAGAAAGAGGTGATCAAGCATCATTAAGTTTCATTTTCAGCTTGAGCCGGTGCTGCAGCACCGGGCTGCAAAAGAAGTATCAGCGGAGCAGGCCCTGGCCATGGCTCATCACGAATATAACCGGCGGCTGGCAATGCTCGAGGATACCAGACAGCGGCTGGAGGCAGCTTTTGATGTGGCTGAAGAAGATGTGGATGTTTTGGGGGCAGCGTATTTATCCTTTTACCGGGCATCATTAAACACGAAAATTGACATACAAAAAAAGGCTGTCGACAATGCCAGCCTTGTTGTTGAGGGTAAGCGCAATGCCGCTGTCCAGGCTAGACAGGAGCGGCAGGTCATTGAGATGCTAAAGGATAAGTGTTATATGAATTACAAGCGCGAGGTAGCTGCAATGGAGCAAAAAGAAATTGATGAACTGGCACTTTATGCGCACCAGCGCCGGATGGATAACTTTTAAGCATTATTTGTTGAATAATTAGTTCATTAAGATGACAAGGTATTGATACCAAAGAGAGGTGCTTTTTCGTGAAACAAAAAATTTGTGGAATTTTGTTGGTTTCGTTAATCGCCGTTGCTCTTTTCTCAGGTGGTTTATCCGGGATCTCTGTGGCCGAGGGCGTGTATTTGCCGATTCCAGGTTCTGGTGTGTCTGAATATGTGTATAATTCAACAGCTATAACAAAAGGTTGGACCAAACTCAGCGCCATAAATAAAAATGTTGAGATTAACTTTGGCAAAGACAATTACTTGTTATTTAATAATACCCCTAGCGGCACCGGTATAGGTGTTTTTGTCAGGGATCAATCGGAACAGCCGACTAACGACAGTACTAATTGGAACGGTTGCTTTGCTCAGTCACTCCATAACCCCGTCAGTAGTCCGCCTGTAAAAACAGATTATCTTAGCCATACAAACGATTGGATAGTAACGCCTATTTCGCCGGTTTACACGATAGTCCCATCCAGCTCGCTTCCCGCCGATGGCTCGGGATATAGTTTTGTCTCACCTTCTGCAATAACCTTGAAATACAGCAGCAACATATCCGATCTATATGATACAGTGAGCGTGCTTTACCGCGTCTATGACAACTCCGCATGGGAAGTCTTGCCTGGATTGGTGAACACCAGTTCAAAAACTGTAACAGCCACTTTCGCTAAGGATGGTTTCGGCAGCTACTGCGTGGCCAACATGGACAGTAATTTCAGCGATTTCAACGTCGCCAGCGTAGCTTGGTCACAACAATATGTCCAGTCATTATGGAACAAGGGGATCATGAGCCAGACTGGATCTGGTGGGTACTTCGGGTTGGTGGATGCCACCGCAGCCCATACTGAATACAATACAACACGTGCCGAGTTCGCTTCCATGCTGGTAAAAGGTTTGAGGCTGCCACTGGCAGGTCTGCAGAGTAACATGTTTTCCGATATTGGTGCCCTGTCCTTGTCTGTAGATGGTATCAATTATGATTACTTCTACCCGAAATGGCGTGAATATGCTTGTACGGCGGCAAATTATGGATTGTTCAACGGCATTAGAAATGGTGCAACGCTGGAGTTCCAGCCTGATCAGCCTGTAACGCGCGAACAGGCGGCAGCATTGATTACCCGTGCTCTAAATCTCAAGGTTGATTATGTTGAAAAAGACGATGACAAGGTTTTGGCCGCTTTAACGAAATTGTATGAAGATGCCTCTTCTATTAGTGTTTGGGCAAGGCCTTATGTCCTTGCTGTTTCGAAGGCAAAGTACATGTCAGGCGAACCGATCACCGGGACAAAGAAATACAACTTTGATCCGGCAGGCGACATTACCCGTGCTGAAACTGCAAAAATTATACAAAAGTTGCTAAAGAGCAAAAAGCTTATCTAATAGTGTAATCTCTTTGGATAATGAAAGACCTGTAATAAAAATTACTAAAGAAAGGAGGTGAAAAAGTGCAAATAGCGGTTGTCAATAATGTGGCGGTTTCACAGAAAGGAAACGGATCATTTTCTCAGGATCAAGCGGTTGCCGGCGGGTTTGACATGGCCATGGCTGCTGTGCTGGCGCTGCTCGGTCCCCAGTCTCCCGGGACAAGCCAGGCTTCGAAAGGTTCCGGTAGTGATACAGCTATTAACACCGATAATACCCGTATTACCGGGACTGGTAATGGTGGTTTTATTGACCTGCCGATAGTCTCCGGTGAATTGCCGGGAAATTTGTTGATAATAAATCAAGTTTCTTCACAACAAGTAGCACAGTTAGCTGGTGCCGAAGTGGCGGGTGTTGCCGTTGGAGATGCAGGGCAAATACCCGTGCCGGCAGTACTCCCGGACACAATTGGGTCAATAACTGAAACTACTCAGACAATTGCGGTCAATACCCCATCTGGGGGATCAAATGATCAATCGCCGAATCTTACCGGACAAACAATACAGGCAACTATCCCATCAAAAGTTGGACAAAAGGGGATTCAATCTGACCTGGCTATGATTACCGATAAAGACATCGCAGCGCAGCAGCCGGGGGACGCGGCTAAAGAACTATTTCCTGTCGCCGGTAAAAGTATTGTGACAACTGTGGCGGTTTCTCAAACAGGTAATGCGGCTGGCGATCTGGCAGTATTTGGGGATAGTTCGGATGTCCAAAATATACAATCCGATACTGTTTTGTTCGTACTGTCACCCGGAGTAACTGGTGTTGCCGATCCTCCTGCTAAGGACGGAACAGGTCAGACTTTACAGAATGTGTCTGGCTCTAAGAACACAAACCTAGTAGTTAACGACTCTAACGCGGATGGAGAAAGAAAGGATCTTACTTCAGGGGTGACTGGTGTTACTGATCCTCTCGTTAAAACAGGAACGGGTCAGGCTTTGCAAAATGTACCTGATGCAAAATACGCAAACGTAGTCGGCAGTGAGGGCAAAGCCGGTGAGATGAAGAATGTTGCTTCAAGCACGACGGTGGTGGAAGGACTCCAGTTAACCACTGAAAAGAAAGTTGTCACTGTTGTTTCGGAAAACGCTGTAATGAAACCGGATGTTGGGAATCAGTCCGGAGTTATGGTAGCGGAACAAAAGCGCAATCCGGAATTCGCCTATCAGGGTGGTAATGAAAACAAACTGACGAACAGCAAGCAAAAGGTAGTACAAGCTAATGATGAGAACAAAGATATAATAGCTAACAGTACGGTTGTGATAAATAAAGTTGAGTCTGGCAATGAATTGGGCACAAGCAATACGACCGATAATAGCGCTCAATTTTCTGCGCAGGTTTCCACTGAAAGCCTTAAGGCCGTACCATTGTCCGGTTTAAGAGATAGGGTGCTACAAGAAATCAGGCATGTATATTACAACACAGGCGACGGCGACCGGCAGACACAAGTTCAGCTAAAGCTTGAGCCTGAGCAGTTGGGACAACTTACAATCAAGCTTTATTTTCATAAAGGTGAACTGAACGCCCACTTCTACACGGCAAACAATAATGTGAAGGATGTCCTGGAGGGTTCAATGCAGCAGTTGAGGGACTCCCTCAGCCGGCAAGACTTGAAGCTGAATGAAGCGTCTGTGTTTGTCGGCAACGGCAACCAGAACAACTCAAATCCTTATTATGAGGGAAGGAGCCAGAGCGGCACAGCTGTTTACGGTATTAATAACTACCGTTCAGGCGGCGGCGATATTCAGGTGGAAACTCCGAAGACTGGTAAGATTGAAACATCTTCCTGGCAGGTTAACTATTTAGTATAATTAGGATGTGATATTATGGCAGTAAGTTCAACTTCATCTGCAACTTCAGCCACTAACGACTACCAGTATTCAGCGAGTAATAAAACTAGAACTGTGGCTAAGAATCTTGATAAGAATGCGTTTCTTCAGTTGTTAGTTACCCAGCTAAAAAACCAGGATCCTTCCAGTCCGCAGGATTCAAGTCAATTCGTAGCACAAATGGCTCAGTTTAGCATGCTCGAACAGCTTACTAATTTAAATGATGAAATCACCAAGTTAAAACTCTCGCAGGATATGAGTCAGGCTTCGGCGCTAATCGGGCACCAGGTAAAAATAACTTCTGTTAGTACCGATAGTAACGGTAATTCCACCAATAGTGAAGTTTCCGGGCAGGTGGAAAAAGTTACTGTTACAGATGATACTGTACAAGTGTACGTTAACGGAACAGCTTATGGGTTGGATAAGGTGACTGAAGTCAAGTAGGAGTGATACGAATGAGCCGGGACATAAATTCTATCCTGCCTGTAACGCCGCTTCCGGTCATGCCGGCAAGTGGGGGCGGGCAGTCGCCCCGAGCGAGCAATAAGTCTTCTTTTCAGGAAGCAGTCCGGAAAGAACTTGAAAAAGGCCAGGAAATAAAGATTTCCGCTCATGCTGAAAAGCGTCTAAAAGAAAGAAATATCGTTCTTGCTCAGGATGATCTGGAGCGGATTAATACGGCCGTAAAACAGGCTGAGTCGAAAGGTTCCCGTGAGTCGCTGATTATTTACGGTGATCTGGCATTAATCACAAGTGTGCGCAACAAGACGATAGTAACAGCCATGGAAGGCGGCATGACGGCAGACCATGTTTTTACCAATATAGACAGCGCCGTGATTATACGGCAAACAAGCGCGTAATGGCAAACCAAAAATTCACAGCCGGCCCGAAAGGAGGCTGTGTAGCCGCTGAACGACTGAGGCGGTTGACAAAAAAAGGAGGATTATAATGATTAGATCTCTTTTTTCCGGCGCTTCGGGTATGAAAAATCACCAGACAAGAATGGACGTTATCGGCAACAACATCGCCAACGTAAATACAACCGGCTTTAAAGGAAGCCGGGCAAATTTCCAGGACATTCTCTATCAGACGGTGCGTTATGCGAGCGCCGCGGGAACTACTGCCGCAGGGACAAATGTTGGTGGGGTCAGCCCTTCGCAAGTCGGCTTGGGTGTGATGGTTTCAAGTATCACCAATAACACTGGCCAAGGGGGTCTGCAGAACACCGGCCGTTCTCTTGACCTTGGTATCAACGGGAACGGCTGGTATATACTGTCGACTGACGGTACGGCTGTAACTGGCGATACTGTCGGTAAGCTGAATGAGAGATTTTCCAGAGAAGGAATATTTTACGTTGATAATTTAGGCAATCTGGTCAATTCAAACGGCTATTATCTTTGTGATACCAGCGGTAATTCAATCAATTTAGGCACCGCCGGGATTGCGACCATAACTGTTTCAAAAGACGGGGTTATTTCCGGAAAAGATCTTCAGGGCAATGATCTTCCAACGGCTACAATCGGTTTGGCAATGTTTCCCAACCAGGATGGCCTGGAACGGGATGGGCAAAACACATATAAAATTTCTCAAACCAGCGGTTTTATCACAGATGTCGGTGGAATCGGAACACCCAACGCCAATGGCTACGGCACTATAAATTCCGGCTTCCTGGAAATGTCCAATGTGGACCTAACCGACGAGTTTACCTCCTTGATTACCACCCAGCGGGGCTACCAGGCCAATGCGAGGACAGTCACGACTTCCGACCAGATTTTGGAGGAATTGTTGAACATCAAGCGGTAGATTAGCTATCTCTATTTCCTTTGTCTGTAATACCTTATTGGCAGTAATGCACATTTTGTTTTAATAGTTATATAGAATCCAAGAAAAGTAGGTGTGGCCGTGCCGAAGGACAGTGAAAAACCTCAGGGAAAAGAAAACAAAAAAGATAAACCTAAAAAGAAAAAATTACTACTGATTTTGCTCATAGTCCTGGTGGTTTTGGCCGGTTCTGCGGCCGGCTGGTATTTCTTTTTTAAGAGTCCGGCCGGGGATAGTGCGGTGGTAAAGAAAGCCAGTAGTGTGGAAGAAAAAAAAGCGCCTGAAAAAAACCCAAAGGCGGCAGAAACACTAAATGAAAAACTGGATCTGGGCGAGGTAGTGGTTAATCTTGCCGGTAATGGAGGGGGGCACTACCTCAGGGTTAAGGTTGTTCTAGAGTATCCTAAGGATAATAAAAACCTGGCCAAGGAATTAAAAGACAAGCAGCATCAGGTAATGGATACTCTAATTGCCACTTTGCGTACAAAAACGCTTACTGACGTTACTTCCGCCAGTTCGGTCGAGAATCTTAAAAAAAGCTTGCTTACAGAGATCAACAATATTTTGAAAACCGGAGATATTAACGGGATATTTTTCACGGATTTTCTGGTCCAGTAGGAGGAAGCGCTTTGATGACCGAGGAAGAAATCAAGTCTCTTCTAGGCGGCCCGAAAAAAGGCGAGGTTGAAATTAGAAAAGTACAATTTCCTTCACTAAAACCGGTAGCAGGAATGGAAAATCTGAGAACAAGCCTGTCTCACCTTGATGATGTTCACATCGAGGTAAGTGTTGAGCTGGGTCAGGGGGAGCTTAAGTTGAGGGAATTACTGGGCCTGGAGGAAGGTTCTGTGATCAGGCTTGATAAGGCTGTCGGTGAAGCGGTTGAGGTGAACATAAACCAGCAAAGGTTTGCCAAAGGAGAAGTAATTGTTGTTAATGACGTGTTTAACGTCCGGATCAATGCCATCAACAAGGCTCAAAATTTAAAACTTTCAGAGGGCTTGATATGAGTAGTGAGCTGATCTGGGCTGTGGTACGATTGCTGGTTGCTCTGCCGCTGGTTCTTTTTCTGGTCTACCTGGTATTGAAGTATGGTCTTGCCCGGCGTTATGCGGTAGTTACGGGCAAGAGCCGGATGAAGCTGCTAGAGCAGCTTCCACTTGGGCCAAAAACGGTGTTGAGCCTGGTCGGTCTTGGGGATAAGTATTATCTGCTGGCCCATCAGGACAACTCAATTCATTTAATCAAGGAACTCGATGAATTGCCCTTGCAGGAAAAGATTGCAGTTGATGACATTGTAGAGTTAACTCCCCGGGCCATTAAAGAAATCGATCAAAGCCGGGTTACCGGTGAGACTGGGGAAACAGGACTGAATCCCGGCCGTTTGAAAAAGGAAAAAAATATTTTCGCGGCAAGTCTGGCTGTTCTGGACAAGCTGCGCTCACCGGGTGTTTCCCTCAATGGCGGCGGCTTGTGGCATGATAATAAACAGGATATGTAATGGTGAAATGAGTGAAAAGCTTGAGGGTTAAACTCACGGTCCTTCTCTTACTATTAGCAGTGATATTAGTCCTTACCACGGAAGCGGCGGCCGCGCCGCTTCCGGCTGTTGACCTGAACGTTCACCCTTCTGACAGCCCGGAGCAGGTGGTCGACAGTGTCAAGCTCCTTGTCCTGTTGACGTTGTTATCACTGGCGCCTGCCTTCCTGATGATGATGACTTCATTCACCAGGATCGTGATTGTTCTTTCGCTGTTGCGTACAGCCCTGGGTGTGCCTTTGATTCCAAGCAATCAGGTTATTATAGGCCTGGCTTTGTTTCTAACAGCTTTTATCATGGCGCCGACATACAAACAAATAAACGATGAAGCGCTGCAACCTTACTTAAATAACCAGGTTGGCCAGCAAGAGGCGCAAGAACTGGCGGCAAAGCCTTTGCAGAGTTTTATGATCAGGCAGACCAGGGAAAAGGATCTTGGGTTGTTTATCAATCTGGCAAAGATAGAAAAACCGGAGAAGCCTGAAGATGTGCCTTTATATGTGGTAATACCCGCGTTTGTTATTAGTGAATTGAAAACGGCGTTTGAAATTGGGTTTTTGCTTTTTATACCTTTCCTGGTTATTGATATGGTTGTGGCCAGCATCTTGATGGCAATGGGTATGTTTATGCTTCCGCCGGTGATGATTGCGCTGCCATTCAAACTGCTTCTTTTTGTAATGGTAGACGGTTGGTCACTGGTCGTTAAATCTCTGATGGAAAGCTTCCGGTGAGGAGGGAAAATTATTGAGCCAAACCTTTGTGGTTCACCTGGCGCGTGAAGCTTTGTTTATGGTTTTGCTCCTCGCGGGACCTTCTATGGCTGTGGCGCTTTTGATCGGTCTGATGATCAGTGTTCTCCAGGCCACCACCCAGATTCAGGACCAAATGTTAAATATGGTGCCGAAAATCGTTGGTATGTTTATAACCTTGCTGCTGCTGGGTTCCTGGATGCTTGAAAGTGTGATCAACTACACAACGAATCTCTTTGCCCAGATACCTAACTTATTACATTAACCGGGGTGTTGATACTTGCCCGATATAAACCAGCTGTTAGCCTTTTTCTTGGTGTTTTTAAGGGTTGCAGCCTTCATGATATCCGGGCCGCTTTTTGGTTTTAGGGGCATACCGCCGCTTTTTAAAGTTGGATTTCCCCTGGCGTTGGCTGTTGTTCTATTTCCTACAGCCACCACAAACCTGGCGACACTGCCCGGGGGAGCCTGGGGGTACGGACTGGCGGCCATCAGCGAAAGTGGAGTTGGCCTTTTGTTAGGTATGACGGTTACAATTATTTTAAACAGTATCCGGATGGCCGGCCAGATGATTGATATCCAGATTGGCTATTCGATGGCTAATTTAGTTGACCCGATGAACGGGGTGCAGAACACGCTGCTTGCCCAGTACATGTACCTGCTGGCGCTGATGCTCTTTCTGATTATGGACGGCCATTATACCCTAATCATGGGCTTGGCTAAAAGCTACCAGCTTGTGCCGTTAAGCGCGGCCGCCCTGAACGGCAGTGTGCCGTCCGTTTTAATCAAAACATTTTCCGGGGCGTTTACCATTGCTCTACAAGTGAGTGCGCCTGTTCTGGCGGTTTTGTTAATAAGTGATCTGGCCCTTGGCTTTTTATCCCGTACCACGCCTCAGATCAATGTGTTTCTAACTGGTTTTCTCGTTAAAATAGTAGTCGGTCTGTTGACTTTGAGCTTTTTAATCCCACTGCTCGGGACTGTCTTTCATTCATTGATAAACATGATCGAAAGAGATTTATATTCGTTGATGAAAGTGTTGATCTAAATGGCGGGCAGCGCACAGGAAAAAACAGAACAGGCGACACCCAAGCGTTTGGAGGAAGCGCGGCGAAAAGGGCAAGTATCGAAGAGTGTCGATTTGACCGGTGCTTTGTGTCTGATGGCGATAGTGGTTTTGCTTTTTGCTATAAAAGACTCTTTTTTTCAGGATCTGCAACGTTACCTAACCGGTTATTTTGGTCAAGTCGGCCGTCATTACGGTTCAAATTACAACCCTATGTTGTCAATTACCGATGCGGTGATGTTTTCCTTGAAAGTGCTTGCTCCTTTTTTTGGAGTGGCTTTGATGGTGGTGATAGCCTCCAACGTGGCTCAAGTCGGATTTCTTTTCTCCACTGAGGCGTTGCGGCCCAAACTTGATTCATTCAACCCGCTGTCAGGCTTGCAGCGTATGTTTTCCCGCCGTAGCCTGGTTGAATTGGTCAAGTCGGTTTTAAAGTTTTCAATTATTGGCGGGGTTACCTATCAATTAATCAGAAAAAATCTGGATAGTCTTCTGGTTCTGTTTAACTGCACACCATGGGGAATTTACCAGGTGATCGTCGGGTTTATTATTAAAGTAGCCTTCTGGGGGGGGCTGTGTTACCTGGTGCTGTCTTTGCTTGATTATATGTACCAGCGCTATGAATACAACAAAAACTTGATGATGAGCAAGCAAGAGGTTAAAGATGAATTTAAACAGATGGAAGGCGACCAGCAGATCAAGTCCAGACGGCGGGAAGTCCACCGTAGTATTTCAATGAGCCGGATTGCCAAGGAAGTGCCTCAGGCCACGGTGGTAGTGACCAACCCTACCCGACTGGCGGTCGCCCTGCGCTATGAACAGGGCGAGATGGCGGCGCCCCGTCTGGTAGCCAAAGGCGCCGGGCATTTTGCCTCGCGGATCAAAGAAATTGCCAGGAGAAATGCTGTCCCGGTCATTGAGAATAAAGAAGTGGCGCAGTTTATTTATCAAAACGTTGAAATTGACCAGGAAATACCGCTGGAGATTTACCAGGCGGTGGCGCAAATCCTGGCCATGGTTTACCGGCTGAAAGCCAAAGAAAACTACCGTACTTATTAAGTAGTCAGTAGTCAGTATTCAGTAGTCAGTATTCAGTAGTCGACTACTGACTAGTAGCAATTCTTAATTGCAAAGCGGAGGATAACGAGATGGCTTCTCCAACTCCCCTGCCTGTAACGGCCATGGCATATATTAAAAAGAGCAGCGACCTGATTATCGCCGGGCTGATTGTCGGGATCATCCTGTTGATTATCATTCCGCTGAAACCGGGTTTTCTTGATATTTTGCTTACTTTGAGTATGACAATGGGGCTGGTGATTCTATTAATCACTATGTTCACTATCGAGCCCCTGCAGTTTTCCGTTTTCCCTTCGCTCTTGCTGGTGACTACTCTTTACCGGTTGGCGTTGAATATTTCATCAACCCGTTTAATACTAGGCAGCGCCGCGGCCGGCAAGGTGATTGCGGCCTTTGGAGAGTTCGTGGTTGGCGGCAGCTATGTGGTGGGGATGGTGGTATTTATTATTATTACTGTTATCCAGTTCGTGGTGATCACCAACGGCGCGGGCAGGGTGGCGGAAGTCGCCGCGCGGTTTACTCTGGATGCCATGCCCGGCAAGCAAATGAGTATCGACGCAGAGTTCAACGCGGGCATGATTAACGAGGTTGAGGCGCGGGACAGGCGGAAACGCCTGCAGCGGGAGGCGGATTTCTTCGGGGCGATGGACGGAGCCAGCAAGTTTGTACGTGGCGACGCCATTGCCGGTATTATCATTATTATTATTAACATTCTGGGCGGCCTGATCATTGGTATGGTTCAGAAGAATATGTCTTTTCTTCAAGCGCTGCAGACATATACATTATTGACAATCGGTGAGGGGCTGGTAGCCCAGATACCGGCGCTCCTGATATCAACCGCTACTGGTATTCTGGTCACCAGGGCCACTTCTGACGCCAGTTTCGGTAAAGACCTGTCGAGCCAGTTTTTAAATTTCCCAAAAGTATTGATAGTGGCCACTTTTATCTTATTTATGATTGGCCTTGTTCCGGCCATGCCCCACATACTGTTTCTTTCTCTGGCGGGTACTACCGGGTACTTGGCGTACAGCATGATCCGGACAGAGCAGAAGAAAACAGCGGCCAAGCAGGAGCAGATGGCGCGGCAGAGCCGGGAACAGAAGAAAGAGCCGGAAAATGTATTCGCTTATTTTCAGGTCGATACAATGGAAATAGAGATTGGTTATAACCTGATCCTGTTGACTGACGAGGGACAAGGCGGTGACCTGCTGCACCGTTTGGCGGCTGTCAGGCGCCAGTGTGCCGGGGAAATGGGGATTTACGTCCGCCCGATCCGGATCAGGGATAATCTTCAACTTAACCCTAACGCCTACTCTTTTAAGTTGCGTGGTATTGAAATCGCCGCCGGCGAGTTGATGCCCGGGCAATTTCTGGCCATGGACCCGCTTGGGCAGGAGTTGGATGTCAAGGGAACGCCAACCACTGAGCCGACTTTTGGACTGCCGGCGTGGTGGGTGTCTGCCGAGGACCGCGACCAGATGGAACTGGCCGGGTTTACCGTTGTTGACTGTGCTACGGTCCTGGTTACCCATTTGACCGAGATTGTTAAAAGACACGCGCACGAACTGCTGGGCAGGCAGGAAGTGAAAGAACTGCTGGATGTCGTTAAAGAAAAAAATTCTGTTGTGGTTGAGGAACTGGTTCCTGACTTGATGACCATGGGTGAAGTGCAGAAAATCTTGCAAAATCTACTAAAAGAAAGAGTGCCGATAAAGGATTTGGCCGGCATTCTCGAAGCGTTGGCGGACGGTGCCAGAATCAGCAAGGACCCCGACTACCTGACGGAATGTACGCGTCAAGCGCTGGCCAGGACTATTTGCAGCCAGTATACTGGAGCGGACTCATCAAAAATAGCGGTGGTCACTTTACATCCCAGATTGGAGCAGGCTGTTGCCGACTCCATCGAACAGACTCAGATGGGTGCTTATCCTGTTTTGGACCCGCAAGTTGCCAGGCAGGTTTTAAATAAGTTGAAGGAAACGGTAGATAACCTCACCATGCGTGGATTTCCTCCGGTGGTTCTTTGTTCGTCAAAGGTGCGCCTGCCGTTTCGCAGGCTGACGGAGAGGTTTCTGCCAAACCTGGCAGTGCTTTCGATGAATGAAATTGCCCCGCATGTAGAAGTTGAAGCTGTAGGGACGGTGATATTTGATTGAAAATCAAACGTTATGTAGTCAGGGAAATGCAGGAGGCTATCAGGTTAATTAAGCAGGACTTAGGTCCGGAAGCGGTGATTGTCAGCAGTTACAAGGTGCCTGCCAAA
>NZ_MVQM01000091.1:0-39502 GCF_002067195.1 Pelotomaculum sp. PtaB.Bin117
CAACGAGAATTGCCTTATACCGACCTTGAAATAAATGACCGCTCCTCTTTCGCCTAATATTTAGATATGTTGAATATGAACTGTTAATATTATGCATTACCTTGCTTAAATTTCCGTCGGGAGTTTCTAATATCAAATGATAGTGATTACTCATTAAAACGTAACTGTGTATAATTATGCCATATTTCTGTTTTGCAGCTTTGAGGTAATCTTTAAATTTTTCATAATCGTCAGGCATAAAAAATATCTTTTTTCTTTCATTCCCTCGTGCCGTTATATGATACATTGCTCCCTCATATTCAAGCCTAAGGGGCCTAGCCATAATATCCCACTCCATTATCTGGTGTTATGGAAAATTATAAAATATTTACCTGTCCAATGTCAAGGGCTGACCCCATTATTATTCTGAGTTGACGCACGGCGGAAGCGATATCGGCGCTGTCGAAAATCGCCGAGCCGGCTACCAGTACCGTGGCGCCGGCTTGTACCACAGCGGCAGCCGTGTCCTGGTTCACCCCGCCGTCGACCTGGACTTCAGCTTTTAAACCCCGCTTGTTAAGCATTTGCCTGACAGCCTTGATCTTGGGCAGCACTTCGGGAATAAACGCCTGTCCGCCAAAGCCTGGGTTGACGGTCATTAATAAGACCAGATCCACCAAGGGAAGGACATACTCCACGGCACCGGGCGGTGTGGCCGGGTTCAACGCCACGCCCGCCCGCACACCCTTTTCCTTGATCAGGGCTAAGAGCCTGTGCAGGTGCCGTGCGGCCTCCACATGCACGGTAATCAAGTCCGCGCCGGCGTTGATAAACTGCTCAATGTACAGCTCCGGGTTTTCAATCATCAGGTGGACGTCAAAACACATGCGGCTTTTCGGCCTGAGCGCCTTCACCACCAGCGGGCCGATGGTAATATTGGGGACAAAATGACCGTCCATAACATCAATATGCAGGTACTCCGCCCCGGCCTCTTCAACTTGCCGAACATCATCAAGCAGCGCCCCAAAATTCGCGGATAATATGGAAGGGGCCAGTTTGACCATCAATACCGCCTCCTGCCTCTCAATTCTTGTAAAAATTCAACATATTGCCGGTAGCGTGATTCTTCAATTCCCCCTTGTTCCACCGCTTTCTTGACAGCGCACCCGGGTTCCCTGTCATGAAGGCAGCCGCTAAAGTAACAATCCCCGCTGTACTCTTCCATTTCCGGAAAGTAGCCGGCTAGTTCCTCCAGCTTGATATCGGGCAAGTCCAGGCTGGAAAAACCGGGGGTGTCCGCCACCAATCCACCTTCAGGCAGGGATATCAATTCCACATGGCGGGTCGTATGTTTGCCCCGCTTTAATTTTTCGCTGACTCTGCCGGTTTTAAGTTTCAACTCCGGCACTATGGCGTTTAATATCGTCGATTTGCCCACCCCGGAAGGGCCGGCGAATACCGAAATTTTTCCCCGCAGTTTCTCCCGCAGGCTGTCCAGACCCGTTCCGGTCACCGCGCTGGTTAGCGCCACAGTATATACACCCTGATAGCGGGAAACAAGAGCAACCTCGCCATTTTCTATAAGGTCGATTTTATTGAAACATATCACCGGCTCAATCTGATTCATGACTGCCGTAATGAGAAAGCGGTCCAGTAAGCCGGGATTGGGCTCGGGTTCCCGTACGGAAAAAATAATTATCGCTTGATCCACGTTGGCTACCGGCGGCCGCAACAGCGCGGAGCGGCGGGACAATACTTTCACGATAACCCCGGCCCGGTCCGCTTTTGGCGCCAGTTCCACCCGGTCTCCAACCAGGACTTGCTGTTTTTCGTAACGGAAGCGCCCCCGCAACGAGCACTCCCATGCACAGCCGCCGTCATGAACAAAATAATGGCCGCTGTACGCCTTCAGGACAATGCCCTGAACAAGGTTTTCCCCGCTAATCAAGAGGTATATCACCATCCACCAGGACTTCATCCACATAAACTCGAACAGTCGCCTTACCATAATAGGTTATTTGTTTGGTCACCGATTTTTCATTCCTGACAGTGCCGTTAAAAACTTCGGTAGCGCCCCGCACATCATTCAGCACGATTCTCAGCTTGTGCTCTTTCTTATCGTCGTTAAATGGGACGGTTACATTTTTAGTGCGCTTTTCCGGGCCCGGCCCGTCGCTTACGGTTACATGCACTTCGGAGCCTTCCTCGACCTCTGTGTTCTTGGCCGGGCTCTGGTCTGTCACCTGCCCGGAGAGATAACTGCTGCTTCTAACCCTGTTCACATTTTCATCAAGGATTAACTTAAGTTTCAACAATTCCTCTTTCGCCTTCTCCAGCGTGAGGCCGGTCAGGTCGGGCAGCTTATGCATCACGGGCTGCTTTCCTTTACTGACATGCAAGATTACCTGGCTTCCTTTTGCGAGTTTGCCGCCTTTGGGCTCCTGGTCCATCACGACTCCTTCCGCATATTCATTGCTGTACCCTTCCTGATAGGGCATGGCTACGTTTAAATCATTTCTTTCAATCATGCTTTTTGCATTACTGAAACTGTGGCCGATCACCGAAGGCACCTCCCGCAGTTCCGCTCCCTGGCTGACATATAGAATTACGGTATGGTTTACTTTTATCTTGTCGCCTTCTGCGGGCTTCTGGGAAATGACACTGTTCTCCGGCACACTGGGATGGTAGTTCAAGAACACCTGAGGGTCTTTTTTTATACCCTGCCGGCGTAAGATGCTTTTAGCCTCATCAAGGGTCTTTCCCTCGACGGAAGGCATCGTCACTTCCGGTATATTGAAGTAAAACTGAAACGCGGCGGCCCCCGCGGCAAACAGCACCAGAAGAATCAACGCCGACCAGAGCCATCTCTTGCTTCTTTTTCTCCCGCGCACATCCCTCTCAGCGGGCTGGATATCCCCGGCCGCCCTGTGCACGGTGGGAATCACTCTGGTGGCGAATTCATCATCGGGCTCAGCCCGCGGCGGGTCTTTTATGCCGGCTCCGGCTATATCCTCAAGTTCCTGCGCCATCTGTCTCGCTGTTTCATACCGGCCGGACGGGCTCTTCGTCATGGCCCGGGCGATTACTTTTTCCAAGCTCAACGGCACCGCCGGATTCAGCAGGGAAGGGCGGGGCGGCTCATCCTGGATATGCTTCAAAGCGACGCCGACCGGGGTGTCCCCTTGGAAAGGCAGCGCTCCCGTAGCCATTTCATACAATACGACACCCAGGGAATAGATGTCGGAACGCGGTCCGGTATTTTCTCCACGCGCCTGCTCGGGGGAAAGGTAATGAACCGAGCCCATGACGGCGTCGGTCTGGGTAAGGGTAGCGGCGGTGGCCTCCCTGGCGATCCCGAAATCGGTCAGTTTGGCCCGTCCGTCCCTGGTGATTAAAATGTTCTGCGGCTTGACATCCCGGTGCACGATGCTGTTTTCATGGGCATGTTCCAGCGCGTCGCTGATCTGTCGGGCAATTTGGGCGGACCTGGCCGGGGTTAAAGGGCCATGCAGCCGGATCAGATTTTTTAAGTTGTCGCCTTCAACATATTCCATGACCAGGTAGTCAACTTCATCTACCCGGCCGACATCGTAAATGCTGACTATATTCGGGTGTGAGAGGCTGGCGATAGCCTGGGCCTCTCTGCGAAACCGTTTTACGAAGTCTTCGTCACTGTTGAACTCGGAACGAAGCACTTTTATGGTAACCAATCTGTTCAAAATGGTGTCCCGGCCCTTATAAACTATGGCCATACCACCGCCGCCCAGCTGTTCCACAATTTCATAGCGGTTCCCCAAAAGCTTCCCGATCATTTTATTCACCTCTAATCTAAACTAAACGTTAGCAAAGTTATTTTTTGCACGCCGCTCGCCAATCTAATACCCCTTCGCCAGAGCCGTCGCCAGAAGACTGCCCGCGACCGGGGCCGCGACAGACGCGCCCGAACCGGCGTTTTCCAAAACCACCGCGACAGCCAGCCTGGGCTGCTCCGCGGGCGCGAAACCGATAAACCAGGCGTGCGTCTTACCGTGCGGGTTTTGCGCGGAGCCGGTTTTACCGGCCACCTTCACCCCGGAAACAGCCGCTGCTGTCGCCGTGCCGCCGCGCACCGCGTCGATCATCCCTTCTTTAATGATTCCGGATATGGCCGGGGTGGTTGCGGTAAGCCACTGGCGTTGCGTTACGGACTGAACGGCTGCACCGGAGGAGTCTCTTACCGATTCAACCAGGTAGGGATGCATAATCACACCTTGGTTGGCTATGGCCGCCGCCGCCAGGGCCATATGCAGCGGGCTTACCAGCACCTCGCCCTGTCCGATGGCGCTGCTGGCCAGTTCTGTCTGAATCATATCACCCGGAGCGGCAAGCGTGCCCGGCCGCACCGCGATTCCTGGGCCGGGGTCCTGATCCAGCCCGAAAGCTTTAAAGGTGCGGTAAAAGCTGTCGGTGCCCAACCCGAGGCCCAACTGCGCAAAAGTGGTGTTGCATGAGACGGCGAGAGCCTTTTTCAGATCCACTTCGCCATGCACAGCCAGGTCGGTCAGCTTATACCCGCCTACCATCAAGTAACCCTGGCAGTTAAAAGTGCTGTCGGCCAGTCCGGGTTTGTCGGCCAGCGCTCCCGCCGCAGTAATAATTTTGAACGTTGAACCGGGTGGGTAAGCGCCCTGCGCCGCCCGGTTCAGCAAGGGCGAGTCCGCCGCCTGCACCAGAACCGGCCAGTATTCCTCCAGGCGGTTGGGATCGTAACCCGGGGCTGAGGCCACTACCCGCAAAGCTCCCGTCCTGGTGTCAACGAGAACAACCGCCCCGCGCCGGTTCCCCAGCAGCTGCTCTGCAAGCTCCTGCAGGGAAGAGTCAATAGTGAGCGTCAGATCCCCGCCCTTTTGCTCCTTACCCAGGAGCCTATTGATAAAATTCCTGACGCTGTCGGATCCTTCCATGCCCAGCAGATAAGAATCGTATGCGGATTCAAGGCCCGCCCGCCCGTACCGGTCGGAAACGTAACCGATAATATGCGCCGCGACATCCCCCTGGGGATAAACCCGCCGGCCTTGCTTGCCGTCAAATTCCGTCCGGGCCAGGACAACACCCTTGGCATCATAGATGTTTCCCCGCACAGTTTGATTCTCCATCTCCTGCACGCGGCGGTTATAAGGATTCGAGGCCAGGGCCGGGTTCCTGACCACCTGCAAATAAGACAGGTAGCCCACCAGGATTAAAAATAAGCCCAATAGCAAGAAACCTAGTTTTAGAATATTCTGCTTCATAAATCGCTTTCTTCCTCGTGGGAAATATTTAATAAAAGCCCCAGCAATATAAAGTTCGCCACCAGCGAACTGCCGCCATAACTTATATACGGAAGAGTAATGCCGGTCAGGGGTAACAGCTTGGTTACCCCGGCAATAATGATAAAAGCCTGTAAACCCAGCAGGGCGGTCAGCCCGGAAGCTGCCAGGGCGGCGAATTCATCTGTCGTTTTTAAAGCAATCCTGATTCCCCGGTAAACAAAGAGCATAAAAAGGATAATAATACCGGCGCCGCCTGCCAAACCCAGTTCTTCACAAATAGCGGAAAAAATCAAATCGGTATGCACAGCCGGAATGTATCCCGGAAATCCCAGCCCGAGACCGCTGCCGAGCACACCGCCCGAGTTAATCGCAAAAAGCGACTGAATGATCTGGTATCCCGTAGTTTCTATATTGGGCCACGGGTTCATCCATATTTCAAATCTGGCCCGCACATGGTCAAACATGTAGAAACTGGCTGCCGCCCCCGCGGCAAACAGCGTCGAACCAAACAGAACATAAAGAATACGGGAGGTGGCCACATAAACCATGGTCAGAAAGGTGCTGAAATAAATCAGCGCCGCGCCGAGGTCTTTCTGATACACCAGCAATAAGAGGGAAATTCCCCACATGGCCAGCAGCGGGCCCCACTCCTGCGGCCCCGGCAAAGCCAGCCCGCCCAGGTTTCTGGTCCCGACGGTCAAGACGGCCCTGTTTTCCGACAGGTAACTGGCCAGGAAAAGCACTACTAAGATTTTAACAAACTCGGACGGCTGAAAATTAAAGATGCCAAGGTCCAGCCAGCTCTTCGCCCCCCCCTGCTCCTGGCCGAAAAAAACGGGTAGGATAAGGGCAATCAAACCGGCAAGCGCGTAAATATATTTATAGTCGCTTAAAAACCGGAAATCAATAAGCAGCCGTGTGGTTAAAAGCAGAACTCCCAGCCCGATCAGCAGCCAGAAAAACTGGCGCACGCCATAAGCCGGATCCAGGCGAAACAAGAAAATCAGGCCGGTAGTGGAAAGCAAGGCGACTAACGGCAACAAAAAGCAATCCCCGCGGTAGCCCGAATAATGCCAGTAAAAACTAACCAAAAAGTAGGCCGCGACAACTGAGACGCAGGCGAAAACGACCTTCCGGTCCGCCGCGCCGGCCGATCCCAGGTACAACGCAGCCGCCCCGATCATGGCATAAACCCCGATAAGAGAAAGCAGCTTCCACTCAACCCGCCGGCCTTTCCTGCGGGCCGCGCTTTTTGCCACCGCGCTGATATAGTTGCCGTAACTGCCGTCAGTCATTTTATTCCCCCGGAACCTTATATTAATGAATGAAAAATAAGAGAACGGTAAAAATAAATCATTACCATTTTCAGCTATCTGATGATGAAGCGAAGCTTCATGGGAGTCTGACTCCTAATTTAAAACTGGGCCAGAATAATGGTAACATTGTCCGCGCCTCCATACTGAAGCGCCTTGCCGAGCAGGGCATGCACCGCGCTGTTAATCCCTTGGGAAGATTTGATCACATATAATAGATCCTCCTGGCGAAGATAACGGGTTAAGCCGTCGGTGCACAGTAAGAGGAGATCGTTTGCCGCTAATTTATCCCGGTAAAGGTCCACCGCCACCGACTGCGCAGTGCCGAGCGCCCTGGTCAGCATATTGCGCTGGGGGTGCTGAAGCGCCTGTTCTTCGTTAATGCCGCCTTTTCTTAGCAGTTCCTGCACCAGTGAATGGTCTTGAGTCAATTGACGAATACCACCCCGGCGAATCAAATAGGCCCGGCTATCACCCACATGAGCGATAATAAGGTCGCCCGCACAGTTCAAACACGCGGTTAATGTCGTTCCCATGCCCTTAAGTTCTTCCTTCCGTACGGACATTTTGAATACCGAAACATTGGCCACTTTAACTGAATTGAGCAGGGCTTTCTCAGGCGATTCACCCTTTTTCAGCAAGCGGGCGAGCTCTTTCTGCAACGTTTGAAGCGCCAATCCGCTGGCGACTTCACCACCCTGGTGTCCGCCCATCCCGTCCGCTACCGCCAGCAGCCCCATTTCCGGCAACACAAGCAGGCTGTCTTCATTAACCCTCCTTGATAAACCCGTGTCAGTGATCTGCGCCCATCTCATACCCCCACCTCACAAACTGAAAAATAACTCCCCCGATTCTAATTTTATCTCTATTTGCCAAAACAATCGGCTGATTCACCTGGATTTCGTTCAAGAAAGTGCCGTTGGTGCTTTTCAAATCCTCCAGCCAGTACTGTCCTTCCTTAAAGTATATACGCGCGTGCCAGGCAGAGGCAAATGTGCCAGCAATAATTATATCGCTCCGTTCGTCCCTGCCGATAAGAGTTTCCCTTTGGAAACCAAAAGTGTCGCCTGATTTTGGCTGGGATACGGAGCTTTCGACAACCACCAGTTCTACTTCACCGGTTGTCCCGAAAGAAGAACGAGGTTCTTCTCTCGGCCTGCCGGGGGGGTTTTCTATTACCTGTTGAGACGATACTTCTTTCAGGTCGGCGATCATCCATTTAATCAGCCTGAAAATAGAAATAAGGAGAAGCAATAAAAAAGCATACCGCAAAGCCGTAATTAATATGGTAAGCATGTCTAATCCACCTTAAATGCGCATACTGTGGTGCCCAGGGCTACTTCATCTCCCGGTTCAAGCACTTTTGACACGATTCTGGAACCGTTCACCCACGTACCGTTGGTGCTACCAAGATCGGTGATGGCAAACCTGCCCTGTACCCATTCAAGCCGCGCCTGGCGCCGGGATACACTGAAGTCGTTCAGAACGATATCACACCCGGCATGCCGCCCGATCACCTGGCTGGCTTTACTCAAATTAATAATCCTCCCTTTTTCCGGACCGGCTTCAACTTTCAGCCGGGCATAAACGGCAGGCGTCTTTTCCACAACAGTAATATCCTTGGCCAGGCGAAAAAGCTGGGTGTGTTCAAGCACTCCCGCATCCGCCTCTGCTGGTTCATCCTCCGGCGGCGCCTCGCTAAAACCGGATTCTATTTTTATAAACCCTGTTTCTTCGAGCTCTTCTCTGACAAAATCCACGGCCGGCGGGCCGGCAAGGGTATATTTCTTTTCTCTGGCCTTCTGATTTACATATTCTTGAAGCTCACCGGAAAATGCCGAAGCTATTGCCGCAATATGATCGTAATCACTAGCATTAAGGTGAACAGTAAATTTATTAGGCACGTAAATTCTGTTGACACTGACCCGCCTGCGGTCCCTCATCTCCCTGGCCAGCTTTTTCGCTATCTCGGCCGGCTGAACGCGTCCTTTAAACCTGTCTTTAAAAAACCCTTCAATATATTTTTCCAAACTGCCTTCCAAACCTGAGAAAACACCCAAGGAGCTCACCTCCTGATCCGCTGGTTATACTTCAAACGCTTCGCCCAGTTCATTCGCTTCTCTGCAAGCTCACTCGCCCGCTCTTTTGCGTCAGGCTTCAAAATCGCCCTGCAGGCACGCGTCATGCCAACCTGCCAGAGTTTTCTGCCTCAACTGCCCGCAAGCGGCGTCGATATCCCCGCCAAGACTCCGGCGAACAGTAACGGGTATACCCATTTTTTCAAGAATATTTTTAAATATGAGCGCTTGACGCCTGGCAGACGGCCTGACACCCCGTTCCGGCACCGGATTGGCTAAGATCAAATTAACGTGGCAGAGCATATCCGACAGCAGCGCGCCTAATTCAGCGGCCAGTTCATGCCCGTCGTTTAAACCGGCAATCAGGGCGTATTCAAAGGTAATCCGCCGGCCTGTCTTGAGCGCGTATTCCCGGCAAGCTTCCATTAATACCCGCAACGGGTATTTTTTATTAACCGGCATTAACTCATCCCGCAGGTGATCGTTCGGCGCGTGCAGCGACACCGCCAGAGTAACCGCCAGTTTTTCACCGGCCATCTCCCTGATCCGGGGCGCCAGACCGCAAGTGGAAACAGTGATATGGCGCTGCCCTATATTAAGACCGTAAGGAGCAGTAACGTTTTTTATAAAAGCAAGGGTGGCCGCGTAATTGTCCAGCGGTTCGCCGGAACCCATGATCACTACGTGGCTCACTCTTTCTCCGGCGTCCTTTTGCATACCGAGAACTTGCCCGTAAATCTCACCGGAACGCAGGTTCCGGACGAAACCTCCCAGGCTTGAGGCACAGAGACGGCAACCCATCCGGCAACCGGCCTGGGTGGAGATACAGGCAGAGTTGCCGTAGCTGTGTTTCATCAAAACACTTTCAACCGCTTGACCGTCATCCAGTTTGAAGAGATACTTTACTGTGTCTCCACCCCGGGAAACCTGTCTTTTGATGACTTCAACGCGCCCAATCCCGGCTATGGACGCCAGCCGCCCGCGCATATCACGGGGCAAGTTGGTCATTTCTTCAAGAGATCCGGCGCCTTTTTGAAAGACCCATTCTGCCATCTGCCTCGCCCGGTACGTCTCGACATCCATTTGCCGCGTCAAACCGACCAACTCAGAAAGGGTGAGGTCCCGCAAATCGATTTTGACCGACATTGAACTGCTCCTCTTTCTTAAATAAAACTATTCTCCATCATTTTGCCCTATCCCTTTTTTCTCATGCGGGATATAAAAAAGCCGTCCATCCCATGCCGGTGAGGCAGAATCTCCAAATAACCGGAACGCATAGTCCCTTGCTCATCCAAGCCAACCGGAAGAAAAGGGCTTAAGTCTTCCAGACTGAAGTCCGGGTGACGGGAAAGAAAGTCTTCAACCTGACGCAAATTTTCTTCACGGGTAATCGTGCAGGTACTGTATACGAGCACCCCCTTCTTCTTCAGACACCGGGCGGCGCTTTTTAAAATCCCGGCCTGCAGCCGCGCTATCGCCGGGATTTGGCCCGGTTCTTTGCGCCATCTGGCATCAGGCCGGCGTCTCAGGACACCCAGCCCGGTGCAGGGAGCGTCAACCAGGATAAAATCAGCCCATTCATCCAGCTGTTCCGGCAATCTTTCGGCATCCATCGCCAACGCCTCGACTATATTAATCCCGAGGCGGCGGCAATTCTCTTCAATCAAGGCGATCTTGTGCGGGTGGATATCCACCGCCAGGATTTCACCCCGGTTTTCCATTAGTTCCGCTAAATGAGTGGTTTTACCGCCGGGCGCGCCGCAAACGTCCAGCACACGGGCGCCGGGCCGGGGCATTAAAGCCCGGCCGGCCAGCATGGAACTTTCATCTTGGATCTGAAACAACCCTTCTTGAAAAGCACCCAGTGCGTTCAAAGAAAAGAAGTCTTCGATGTTAAGCCCTTCCGGAGCATATGCGGTTTCCCGCGCAGCCAGGCCGTCTTCTCTCAACCTGCCCGCGAGCTCGGCCCGCGTCAGCTTCAAAGTGTTCGTGCGCACCGTATTCGGCGCCGGTTCATTATTGGCCCGGCAAAGGGAGATCGTTTCCTCCGGGCCGAATCGCGCCAGCCAGCCTTCCACCAGCCATGCCGGGTGGGAATAGCGCAGCGAGATATGGGCGATTGGGTCGTCCGCCAGTTGAGGAAACTTAATTTCCTTTATTTGCCTTGCCACGTTGCGCAGCACCCCATTGACAAACTTCACCGAGCCGGGATGTCCATGCCTGCGCGCCATCTCCGCCCCTTCATTGCAGGCAGCGGACGGCGGCACCCGGTCCATGCACATAAGCTGGTACACACCGAGGCGCAGGATATTGCGCAATGCAATAGTCTGAGATGTTAGCGGCTTTTTAACAAATTGCCCCAGCACCCAGTCAAGAGTATTGCGTGTCCGCAGTGTTCCATAAGTTAATTCAGTGGCAAAAGCCCGGTCGAGCTTACCGGGCCGGTATCTTTCCAAGACCTGATTTAAGGCCAGATTGGCATACGCGCCGTCTTCCTCCACTGCTCTTAACACTTGCAAGGCCAGTTCTCTGGCTGTTATTTGGGGCAACTGGATACATCCTTTCCAAATATTCACAAAATATATATCTGGTTACTATATTATTCTCGTTGCTGTAAGCTTCAGCCAACCAATTTACTTCTCTCACTGATAAAAAAGCAGATGGCTTCCTCCACCTTCGGCAATTTCACCTGGGTGTTGAAACATGGCCCGAAAGGCCGCTCATTCGTAACTCCCAGCACCGGAATGGGGTTGGAATCCTGAATGCCGCTGGTGAGATCACGCTCGCACGCTATAGCCACAATACCACGGGGATGGTACTCCCGGACAAATTTCCGGGCCAGCGTGCCTCCGGTGGCCATACCTATGTTAATGCCATACTGATCTCTCAGCTCCAGAAGCTTACTGACCACACACCCGCCGCAGCGTCGGCAGTTATTAATATCGACTGTTATCTTATGCGGGCAGTCACTCTTTTGCAGGCAGTGCGGCACAAGCAGCAAGACCTGACTCGGGAGCAGGTTGAGGGTTTTAGATCTGACCAAAAAATTGTTCACTTCGATAAATGAGTTTTTAATCCTGTCTTTTTCAATATGAAATGAACGGCCGAGAAACAGCGCGAGTGGAAAGAAAATATTCAAGGCCACCCGCATCGGGCCGCGGAAGGCCGAAATATCCCTCGCATAAATAATAGTCAGCACAATGCCCCCGACCCCAAAACCGGCCACCACGATACCGCCCAGCAATAAAATTCCCAATGCCAGCAAGAGCACCTGATCAAACATGCTTCTAACCGGGTTGGCCGTTATGTACCATATCGCCGTTAGAAGCAAGCAAGCCGCCAGCAGGCTGGCGCTCAGCAGGCCGACAAACAACCTTTTCCGCACCGGGTTTAACGTTCCTGATATCACCGCATACCGTCCTTCCCCGGAGCATTTGAAAGAATCACACCCAGCGGGGCCGGGGTGCCCCTTAAAAAGTCGGCGGCGCTCATGCGCTTTGCTCCCTGCATCTGAAGTTCAGTAATTACCAGCAGCCCCCTGCCAGTACCGACTAAAACACCTTCCCGCACAGTACCCATCACTCTCCCCGGACAGGCCAGCGTTTGCTCGTCATCAAGAACACCGGCGCGCCAGATCTTCAGCATTTTTTCTCCCAGATAGGTACGCGCGCCGGGCCAAGGGTTCATGCCCCTGATCAGGTTATAGATATCCTGAGCCGGTTTGTCCCATATGATCAATTCGTCCGCGCCGGTAAGCACCGGCGCGTAAGAGGATTCGCCGGTCTGAGGAATTCTGGGCGCCCGCCCCCGCCCGATCATGTCCAGTGTTTCGACCAGCAGACGCGCCCCCGCAACGGACAAACGGTCGTGCAGGTCACCGACGGTATCTTCACCAAGGATGGGAACTTTTTCCTTAAGAATCATGTCTCCTGTGTCAAGCCCCTCATCAATAAACATGGTGGTAATCCCCGTTACCTTTTCACCATTGATCACCGCCCGGTGAATAGGCGCCGCGCCCCGGTACTTCGGCAGCAAGGAAGCGTGGACATTTACACAGCCATGTTCAGGCAGTGACAGAATAGCCGGCGGCAGAATCCGCCCGTAAGCAACGACCACAATAACTTCCGGTGAATAACTTCGCAATTGTTCAATAAACTCCGGCTCTTTTACCTGGGCCGGCTGCAGAACGGGCAGTTTTAAACTTTGAGCAGCTTCCTTTACCGGCGGCGGCGCATATTTTTTACCCCGGCCTTTCGGCCTGTCAGGCTGCGTTATAACAGCCCGCACGTCGTGGCCGGCCTCAACCAGGGCCTTTAATGACGGCACCGCGAAATCCGGCGTTCCCATGAATACTACACGCATCTCTCATCCCTCAATATTCAAGTATTCAGAATCCAGGAGTCAGAATTCAGCATACTTCAAAATAATAAACCACTTTCTCTCATTCTGACTACTAACTACTGAATACAGCTTCTTCCCAACTTAATTCTTTACTTTCCATACCTTCTGCGCCCGGTCGATGAACAGGACACCGTCCAGGTGATCTATTTCGTGCTGAAGCGCCCTGGCAAACAAGTCACTTGCTTGAATAATTCGCTCCTTGCCATGACGGTCCTGACATTTCACCTCAACAGACGCGGCCCGTGTAACATCCCCCACAGTGCCCGGGATACTCAGGCACCCTTCGGTGTCAGTGGCCTGGCCTTCAAATTTGATTATTTCAGGGTTGATAAGCTCAACCAGGCCTTCGCCGGCGTCTATAACAACCACCCTTTTCGCCACGCCTACCTGCGGCGCGGCCAGGCCAACCCCTTTTTCGCTGTACAAAGTATCAGCCATATTATCAAGAAGTTTTAAAATATTTGAGGTTATTTTCGGCACCGCTTTGGCGCGCTCTCTTAAAATGGCATTTCCCAACTCCACTATTTTATATATTGCCAAAACGTTTCCTCCTTTTACAACATTCCCTGCGGGTTAATATCCACATTAACCGCCGGCCTGATCGATGAAGGCCCCTTTTCCAATAAGGACAGGCTTTCTTTAATCACATCTCTCAGCCAATCACGACGGGAAGCCCTAATAACCAACTGCCAGCGGTATCTGTCTTTTATCTTGCTCAACGGCGCGGGGGCCGGCCCGAGAATAGAGATATTTTTATCACTGCCGGTCAACATGTTTATTAATATCTCTTTAGCCTGTCCGGCTCCTTTCTTCACTTCTTCCTCATCCTCGTGGGTAAACAGGAGCCGGGCCAGGTGACTGAAAGGGGGGTATCCCAAAGAGCGCCTCACCGGCATTTCACTAAGGTAAAACCGGTCGCAATCATGGGCGGCGGCGGCAGTGATACTGTAATGATCCGGGGTATATGTCTGGACAAGCGCCTCACCCGGCAAGTCACCCCGCCCGGCCCTGCCGGCCACCTGAGTCAATAGCTGAAAAGTACGCTCAGCCGCCCGGAAATCAGGCATATGCAGCGTTGTATCGGCATTTATCACCCCTACCAGAGTCACCCCGGGAAAATCCAGGCCCTTGGCAATCATCTGGGTGCCGATTAAGATATCAACCTGCCTGTCGCGAAAAGCGCTGATTATTTTTAAGTGTGCTCCTTTGCGGGCAGTTGTGTCACTGTCCATCCGGAGAATCCGCGCCTCCGGAAAAAACTGGCGCGCCTCTTCTTCCACCCTTTGTGTGCCCGTCCCGAAATGCCTGATATTTTGGCTGCCGCAGGTGGGACATAAATCAGGTGACCTGACGGTATAATTACAGTAATGGCACCGCAAGCGGCCGTCCCGGTGGTAGATGAGGGAAATATCGCACCGCGGGCACCTTAGAACCAGCCCGCATTCACGGCAAATTACAAAAGTTGCGTAACCGCGTCTATTCAAGAAAAGCAGCACCTGTTCACCTTTTTCCAGGCGCCTGTTTACCGCGGCGACAAGTATTCTGCTAAAAATGCCGCTGTTTCCATCCTTCGTTTCCCGACGCATATCCACAACCCGCACCGGCGGGAGAGGACGCCCGTCAATTCTGTCCGTAAGCTTCAACAACCGGTACGGGCCGTCTGCGGAAGCTTTCAGCTGCGATTCCAGGGAAGGCGTGGCGCTGCCCAGCAATACCACCGCCCCTGCCAGTTGGGCTCTTTTTATCGCAACCTCCCTGGCATGATAGCGCAGGTGGTCGTCTTGCTTATAAGAAGATTCGTGTTCTTCGTCTATCACAAACAGTCCCGCCCTGGGCAGAGGGGCAAAGACCGCCGAGCGGGTCCCCAGCACCACAGGCGCCTCGCCTTCCTTGATCCGCTGCCATTCGTCATATCTTTCCCCACCCGAAAGCGCGCTATGTAAGACAGCCACTTGCCCGCCGAAGCGCTCGCGGAACAACTCCACCATTTGGGGCGTCAGTGATATCTCAGGCACCAGCACAACCGCCTGACGGCCTGCTTCCAGGGCTATTGAAACAGCATGCAGGTAAATCTCGGTTTTGCCGCTGCCGGTAATGCCGTGCAAGAGAAAAACGTTAAAAGAGCCTTGTCTGATTTCCCGCGCGACTTGATTAAAAACGGCTTTCTGCCCGTTATTGAGAATAAGCCCGTTAGGATCAAGAGCAACTTGGGTCTGCGCGGTCCGGCCCGGCCGCCGCGACAAAACCGCCGGTGATGTCAGCAGAAGGCCCTTTTCAACTAGCGCGTCAACTACTGAAGTTGACACGCCCGCCGCCTCGGCTAGTTCCTTGCGGGTCAACCCCGGATTAATCATCGCTTTTCTTAATAAGGCCGCCTGTTTTGGAGCTCGTCGCAGTGAATTCAGCACATTATCATACTCTTCCGCCGGGATAGCCGGGTGAACTTGTTTCACCAGCCGCGTTCCTTTTACCAGCAAGCGAGGGGATAAGATCCGCTGAAGCGCTTCCGCCGTGCTGCAGAGGTAATTTTTAGCCATCCAGCGGGACAGTTCCAATAATTCCGGGGTAAATACCGGCTCAGCGTCCAATACCCCGGCAATCTCCTTGATATTTACCGTGTTTTCCGGAAAGCCGAAGCCGGTGACATACCCGGTCAGACGCCTGTTGTTGAAAGGAACCTGTACTCTGACACCTATTTTAACTTTATCCTGAAGAGCAGCCGGCACGGCATAGTGAAAAACCCGGTCAATGCTCCGGGTATTCAGCGCGATAATCACCTCGGCATAATCTCCAATTTTTTTCATTATACCCTCCAGGGGAAATCTTTTCAAACCTAGAGCTATTATATCAAAAAAAAGCCCGGTGATAAACATCACCAGGCGTCTGGGAAAAGAGGTTAATATTGACGTCTTACGGCAAAGAGGCCGTACCGAAATTAATATTGCGGTACAGCCTCTTGGATTACCTGCCGCCTTTGTTCTTTCTGTTAAATTTTTGCACCTGCTTATATCGATCAAGCGTTCCCATCATATCGATCATCTTCTGCTTCTGCGCCTGCGCGGCGGTCATTGTGCTTTTGCGTTCTTCGAAGACCATCTCCCGCTGGAGCTTTTTGTAATTTTCAAATCGCCCGGCGGCTAATATCCCATCCTCAATGGCTTTCCTTACAGCGCACTTCGGTTCGGACTCATGCCTGCAATCCCTGAAATAGCACTTTTCGGCCAATTTCTCAATGTCATAAAAAGACTTCGATAAGTCGGCGTCCAGTATCTGAAGTTCTCTCATTCCGGGAGTGTCGATTACCACTCCGCCTTCAGGCAATACAAGCAGCTGTCTGTTAGTGGTAGTATGCCTGCCCTTGTCATTGTGCTGCGCTGAAACTCTCGCCAAATAGAAATTGCCGCCATATATCGCAGCTTCCTGGGCATATCGTGCGGAAAGCCCTATATCATATAAATTTATTTTACTCATTATTAAATTTGTCCTCCCTATTTTGATAGCATGGCAAGGGGAGGGCGGATTAATTTTAGTCTGAACGCACCTCCCCTGTTACCACCGACTCCGCAATATGTGCTTTCAACATGAAGATCAGCTCCTTCAGCGTTTGATTTATTATGCAATGAAAATCCTTAATCAATCCTTGTTTTTTTCTCTGAATATCGAGATTTTCTTTTGCTTCAGATATAATTAAATATTCTTCCAAATATTATACTCGTTTTCAAACCTAGGGATTAATTATTCCCATTTCATTAATGGGATAATAACGAAATTCAGCCTTGCCGATAATATTGGCAAGGGGCAATGGCCCCCAAAACCTGCTATCATAGCTGATATTGCGGTTATCTCCCATCACAAATATTTCATTGTCAGGTATTTCCAAAGGCGCAAAATCCATACTGGATTTTTCAAGAATATATGGTTCATTAATTTGTTTTCCGTTAATGTAAACCGACCCGCTCTTTACCGAAATCGTTTCTCCGGGCAAACCAACTACTCTTTTAATCAAGACCTTTTCGCTTAAATTAGCAGACTGCGGCGGATTGAAGACAACAATATCACCGCGGTTGATTCCCCCTGCTCCGTTGAGCTTATAAAAAAGTTTGTCTATTATTATGTGGTCTCCAACCTTTAAAGTTGGCAGCATCGACTCACTAGGGATCCATTTCGCCTCAGCAACGTAGTTTCTAACAAATAAGGACAGCACAATGGCCGCCACGATAATTTTTATCCAGTCAAAAAATATTTCTTTTATTTTAGATCCCATTGTTTTCTCCTTAAAAGTTATCTGGTAGATTTACTCAATTATATCTTATTTTTTTATTTACTACTATTGAAATTTATGCTTATTCTTCCAATGCAATATGTATATTTCCGACGGGAGATTTACCGCGTTTTATGATAAATTTACTCCCGGTCTTGCCGCATACTATAATGACGCCATCCAGCATTATTGTATGAATAAAGCATAAAATCTATCCTTTCATTACCTGTTCCTTTAAATCCCGATTATCAACATATTGCTCAACCCACCGTTCAAACATCTCAATATCAACCGGCTTATAATTTTTTTGCATCCGGTAAGCCCAATCGAATGCTACGAACGCATCTTCACAATAGCCTGTTTTAAGAGCTCAAATTCAATTGGAGCAAAAACAAATAACTAGAAAGATTTAAGTTTGTCTAAGTGAACACACCTCCACTTTTAATGTATATTCAGATTTATTTATGCAAATAATCAACATAGTGGAGGTATAAATAATGAATTGGTTTATATTAAATAATTTCGGAAATTTAAAAAACAATAAAAATAATAATGATAATGATATCAGTAAATACAATATCAATACCGCTGCAAAGGATATCTGTAACTGGGAGTTTGCAAAAATCATTTGCCTTTTAAATAAATTAATCAGGATGGTTGTAGGGGTAAGGTATATAGTTACACCCTACCCAACAAGAAGAAAAAATAGGACATGACCAACCCGGGAATATAACCTGTTCATCGTCGTTGCCAATCAACTCCTCAATGCTTGCTCTCTTTCATTATCAGTTATATCCATACATTAATTAAAATTAGTTAACTATTTACATCTTAACTTCTAATAATATATATAAACTGTTTTTTTAGTCTTAATCAAGCATCAATTCATTAAAGTAGATAGCCCTATCGAAATCCAAAATTAAACGTATCTGCTCCAATCTATCTTTAAATCTATCATTAATAAACAGCAGTTTAGCATATCCGCTTATCGGCGAATGCTCTTCGCGTTTTATAACAATTACCCCCGCCACCTTAGAACAAAAGCCGGGATCGTGAAAGAATCCATTATTTTCCCTATGCCATTCCCGTTTTCCAAATCTTCCATATTTAAACACTTCATCCCCGAATACAGCTTGTCCAAGATCAATATTTCGATAGCTGGCTTGGCCGGTCTTCATAACAATCAGATTTATATTCTGATCATCCGTATCCCAGTCGAATACTCCGGCCGCCTCAGTCAAACAACCTCTGATATGCGCTATATCCTTTGACCGCCCATTCTCCCGCTCTGTTTCTGCTAGCTCCTTCATCTGTATCCAGAAGGCAATACCATCTTTCTTTATCACAAAGTCGGGAGGATTCGTTAGAGTTCTGCCTTCAAACTCGTTCGGCTTATATAATACTTCAGAAGCATCCCATTTTGCACCTTCATATATCATGGGGTCGATATCGCTCATATTTACTTCGTCAATCACAGATTTCTCCTCCTGTTCAACGAATAATCCAGCTTACGCGCAAACCCTTCTGCCCCTTAAACTTGTACAAAATACTTAAAACCAAATTATCACATGCAAACATTTTACCACGAACAGCGAGTTTTGACACCACCCAACAAATAAAGTAATTATACAAATTAAAAATCATAATTAGTATTTACCATCCCAGTAAATTATAATAATGATTTTTATCCAAGAAACCATGCCAGGACCCAAAGCCAATGCTGTTAAAAAATCCTTGCTCTTAAACCATTGCGTTGTTATAATTTTATTGTTCCTAAAGATCAATGGAGATATAAGGAATTAAGACAGTGAAGTCCTGGCCGTTCTAGCGGTGAGGGCTTTTTTATTGGCCGCCCGCAGTTCACCGGAGGCGGATTTTCCAGTGTGGGGTGGTTTGAAAATATGTTAAAAAGTGAACACCTGGCAAGAGCTTATTTACTATGCTCTGCTCTGCTCTCGGTAGCAGTTTTAGCTTATTTTTGCCACTGGGAGGTCAGGGCGGTAACGGCGTTGATTGTCAACACGCTAATTACCGGATTGTTATTCGGCACGTGGCGGCGGAGAGGCAGCAGCCAGTGGCTTGCTTCCCTGCGCCAGGAGATAATGGAGCTTGCCGCGGGGAGGGTTGCCGTCCAAAACAAGGAACACCATTATCCCAAGGAATATATCGGTCTGACTGAAGCCGTCGACAAAACCGCCAAGCTGTTAAAGGATATGGCGGGGAAGGCGCAGCTGGCAGCGCAGCAGGTTTCCGCCGCTGTTGAACAAATGAATATGACTATCGAGACAGCCGGGCAAATTGCCAAAGACTTTACCAAGGTGGAAGAAGTGGCCGGTTCACTGGCTGATATGTCCAGGAAATTACGGCAAGAGACCCGGGAGAACGAGCGGTCTGTCGCCACCTGTCTGGAAGAAATGGGTTCTGCCCGCCGCGCTATCGAACAAGCTGATATTGACTCGACCCAAGTGGCTGAATACGTAACAACGTTGGATGCGGCAGTGGGGCAGATTGACGTCATTCTTACCGCCATAGCGGAAATTTCTGATCAAACCAAGCTGCTGGCGCTTAACGCCTCCATCGAGGCTGCCCGGGCCGGTGAACATGGCCGTGGCTTTGCAGTCGTAGCCGAAGAAGTTAAAAATCTGTCTGAAAAAACTTTTTCAGCAGTGGGTGATACAGTTGCAATACTCCAATCAATCCGCAAAGAGGTTGAAAAGGTTAAATCAACGGCGGAAAACGACCGGAGAAGCATCGCTGACGGAGTTAAGAGTACGGTAAACGCCGAAGCGGTGTTGACTGAAATCGCCCGGGCGGTGTCGGCCATCTCATCCGCAGTGGAAAAGAGCAGCGAGGAAATCAAGGATTATCTGCGGCAGGTTGGCGCGGCGGCGGAAGCGCAAAAAGAAAACTTCGGAGAAATCAGCGCGACCGGAGTGCGCCTGCAAAAAGCCGCAGATATGCTGGAAGATGTCAGCGGGAAAGTAAAGCTGGATGTCAGCGCCATTACAGGCAGCGCGGCCCATAAAGAAAAAATAAAGCGGCTGCTCAAAGTACTGCGCGCGGAGTCTGAAAAATCCCGCATCACGTCCCTAGATAATAAAGAGCATCAACAAGTACTGAGAGAATTGCTTAGCAGGCAGCCTGAACTCGAGGCAGTATGGTCGAACCGTATGGACGGCACGTTTGTTTTTTCCGAACCGCCGGCCGGTTTGGCTAACGCCAAGATTCGCCGGTGGTGGCAAAGGGCCGCCGCCGGTGAGGAATACGTTTCGGACATTTATTTATCCGCCATAACTAAAAAATTATGCCTGACCATATCCGTTCCAGTGCGGGACATTCATGGCCCGGTTATTGGTGTGCTGGGAGCGGACGTGCGGTTAAATGATTAAAGTCAAATTCCGTTTCTCAATAATGAAGGTAATCACGCCCCAAGGATAGAAATTTACACATGACCATCATTGCGTGCGGCGATTATTATCTCATGGGGGAAATAGAATTGCGAATACTGCACACCTCCGACTGGCATTTGGGACGTATTTTTCACGGCATCCACCTGACAGATGATCAGGCTTATGTGCTGGAGCAGTTTCTTCAAGTTGCCGGTGACGTCAAGCCGGATGTGATTATTATTGCCGGAGACGTCTACGACCGCTCCGTGCCGCCCACGGACGCGGTAAAGCTTTTAGATGAGGTAATTTCCCGCGTTCTTATGGACTTTTCAGTTCCTGTGCTGCTGATCGCCGGCAACCATGACAGCCCTGAACGGCTTGGATTCGGCACCCGCCTGCTGGCCCGCCAGGGACTTTTTATCATTGGACAGCCAAGTACCAACCTTGCCCCCATCATTCTTCAAGACTCGCACGGGCCGGTATATTTCTGCCCGGTTCCCTATGCGGAGCCTTCCGTGGTAAGAGAAACACTGGCGGCTCCGGATGCGACAGACTACAACAGCGCCATGCGCTGTTTGCTCAAGCATTATACGGCGTCGCTTCCCCGCGGCTCAAGGGCTGTCGCCGTTGCCCACGCTTATGTCGCCGGGGGTGAAAGCAGCGAATCAGAGCGTCCTCTTACCATCGGCGGAACGGAAATGGTTGATGCCGCATGTTTCCAATCCTTCAATTACGCTGCCTTGGGGCACCTGCACAAACCCCAGAAAACCGGGACTGGAATTTACTATGCCGGTTCTTTATTGAAATATTCCTTTTCTGAATCCCCGCACCGGAAATCAATTAATCTGGTGGAAATGGATGAGGCCGGCAATATAAATCTGGATAAAGTCACTCTTTCACCGCGCCGTGACGTGCGTTGCCTGGAGGGTTACCTGACAGATATTCTGACCGCTCCGAAAAACGGAGAAAACAAAGAAGATTATATTATGGTAACTCTGAAAGACACCGGTGCGCTCCTTGACGCGCTCGGCAAGCTGCGTGAAATCTATCCCAACGTTCTGCACATCGAGCGTCCATTTTTGCTTGACGGCGGCGAGCTGCGCGGCCCGCGCGGCGACCACCGGCGCCTCAGCGATATGGATCTCTTTTCTTCATTCTTCGAACAAGTAACCGGAGTTCCCCTTAACAGCGAGGAAGCCCGGACGTTCGCCCAAACAGTTGAATTATTCTACCCGAAAGAACAAAGGTGAATTTAAATGAAACCATTAAAGCTGACGATAAGCGCTTTCGGCCCATATGCCGGCACTCAGGCGCTGGACTTTACGGAACTCGGCTCCCGTTCTTTCTTCTTGATTCACGGGCCGACCGGCTCCGGCAAAACCACAATTCTTGACGCCATGTGTTTCGCCCTGTACGGAGACACCAGCGGCGCGGAGCGGGAAGGCAGGCAGATGCGCAGCGACCATGCCGACCTGTCGGCTGTCACTGAAATCACTTTCGATTTTGCCGTAGGTGCCGAAATATACCGCGTCAAGCGCAACCCGGAACAAGAGCGGCCGAAAAAGCGTGGTGCAGGAACGACAACCATGCGCGCGGAAGCCACCTTGTGGAAACGGACCGGACTCGTCGGCGACGCGGCGGAAGGAGCTGTCTTAGCGAACGGCTGGGGCAAAGTCACAGCAGCCGTGGAAAAACTGCTCGGTTTTCAAAGCAGCCAATTTCGCCAGGTGGTTATGCTTCCCCAGAGAGAATTTCATAAACTCCTGACCGCTAATTCCGGTGAGCGTCAAGTCATCCTGGAAACTCTTTTCCGCACCGAACATTACCGCCGCGTTGAAGAATCCTTAAAACAATCCGCAAAAGCGCTGCACAAGAATTTCGAGGAAACTACCGCCCAAAAGACATGGATTTTGCAGGAAGCAAAAGCCAGCTCACGGGAAGAACTAAGCGAGCGGCACAATCTGCACATAATCCGGTTGGGAGAAGCGGCAAAGCAGGTGCAAGAAAGCCAAAAAAAAGTCACCGCTGCGCGGGAGCGGCTGAATGCCGGCAAACAGGCGCTGGAAAAGCTGACCGAAAAAAAGCAGGCTGAAATTGCCGTGGCGGCTTTGGACTCCAAAGCGCGGGCAATTGAAGCCGGAAGAGTGGAATTGGCCAAAGCCCGCCAGGCCGCAAGCCTGGCCGACGTGGAAAAAACCATGCGCACCCGGCGGGAGGAAGCACTCGACGCAGCCAAGTCTCACCGGAGCAAGCTCCAGAGCAAAGAGGCATTGCTGCAAGCAAAGGAAAGCGCCGAAAAGAAGCTGAAAGAAGAACTGGCGAAAGAACCGGAACGTGAAGCCGCCGGCCGCGAATTAACCCGGCTTGAGGAACTGTCCGGGAAAGTCGCCGCGCTGGCCGAAGCCCGTAAAAAAGTTACCGTCGCTCAACAAGAATTGCAGATGGCGGAAACTAATCAAAACATGGCTCAATCATCTTTGAACGCTATCAAGGCTTCCATTGAGGAAAAATCCAAGGAACTGTCAGCAGCTTCCAGCCACGCCGCCCAAGCCGCCGCGCTGGAAACTATATGCGGGGCGGCCGAGCAGCTCAGCCAGAAAGGGCTTGCCCTTGCAGGCCTGCGCAAGGACCTGTCAAAAATCTTGCGGGAAGTTGACGCAGCCGGTATAGAACTGTCGCGCGCGGCAAACAAATTCGCCGCGGCAAAGCAAGAACTCGCCCGGCTGCAAGAGGACTGGAACAACGGGCAGGCCGCCATCCTGGCCGGCCGCTTAACGGCAGGCTCGCCATGCCCTGTCTGCGGCTCACTTGAGCATCCGGCCCCCGCCAGTAGTAAAGCGGCGCTGCCTTCGGAAAAATTAATCAAGGAAAAACAGCAAGCCGTAACTTCATTTGAAATTTTACGCGACAAAGTGCGGGATAAGCTGAACAGTATTATTGCCAGGCAGGCTGCCATGAACGGCAAGATTGAAGAATTGGAAAAGGAACTGGGGGAAAAAGCGGGTGTCAGTCCGGCCGTCCTCCGCGCAGCCGCCGATAACGCCAGGGAACTGTGGCAAAACGCGCTGCAGGCCGTAGAAATGTCCACTCTTATCAATAAAGAACTGGATGAGCTCAAACAGCAGGAAAATTCCGCCGTCAAACAGCTCGAATCGGCCGGCAGGTCTTATCAAGAGGCAAAAATAGCCTTCGAATCAAGCCAGGCGGTGGTGCGGGACAGGGAATCATCCATCCCTGAACACCTCCGCGCCCCATCGTCTTTACTTCAGGCACAGGCAGCCGCCAGGAAGAGGCGGGCGCAGCTTTTGACCGCCTTTGAAGCGGCCAGGCAAACAGCGGAAGAGGCAAATCAGGCGCTGGCCAAGGCTGAGACCGCCGCGGCGGAAGCCCTGGCGGCGCAGCAGGCGGCAAACAAACGCGCCGCGGCCGCGGAGAAAACCTTCCAGGAAAGACTGGCGGCGGCAGGTTTTGCAACAATAAATGAATATGAAAACGCGAAAAAAACGCAAGGGTGGCTCCAAAGGGTAGAGCAGCAAATCAAAGAATATGACGAAAACCGGCGCGCGGCCGCGGACCGCCTGAAACGTGCCGTTCAGGCGGCGGAAGGCCTGAGTGAACCCGAGCCGGATAAGCTGACGGCAGACCTGACAGAAGCGGAAAATGAGTGGAAACAGGCTCTGGCCCTGGAAACGCAGCTACAGTCGCAAACCAGCCGGGAGGCCGAATGGCTGAAGAAAATAGAAGCAACTGAAAGTGCCCTGAAGGAGTTGGAAAGCCGTTACGCCATCCTGGGACGCCTCTCTGAAGTGGCCAACGGCAGGAACCGATACGGTTTGACCTTTGAGCGGTTTGTCCTGGGCTCCCTGCTGGATGACGTAACAATCGCCGCGACGGCACGGTTAAAGCTGATGAGCCGCGGCCGCTACCACCTCCAGCGCACCCTGGACCGGACCCGCAGGAACACGGCCGGCGGTCTGGAGCTGGAGGTTTTTGACACATACACCGGTGTGGCCCGCAGCGTTTCGACCCTGTCCGGCGGGGAGACTTTCCTGGCCTCCCTTTCGCTCGCCCTCGGCCTGGCCGACGTGGTTCAGTCCTACGCGGGCGGCATTCACCTGGATACGATTCTGGTGGATGAAGGCTTCGGCACCCTGGACCCGGAGTCCCTGGACTTTGCCCTGCGGGCTTTAATCGACCTGCAAAAAACAGGGCGCCTGGTGGGAATTATTTCTCATGTGCCTGAACTCAAAGAACGGATCGACGCCAGGTTGGAAATCCGGCCAACTGACAGGGGCAGCGTGGCCTGCTTCAAATTGTCTTAATTCAAGTCGAGTATTGAAATACGTAAAACAATTAGCAACTCACTTAAATAGCTTTGTTGCAGTACGGAAACAGTAAATACCGCTTTACAAATTACATATTTGTAATTTGTCGGCACCATCAGCTAATATCATCGATTTAACGACAATATCCTTAACACTACCAAGCTCTTTAGTTATACTATCCAATTCATCGGGGGTAGCTTCTACCGTCAGGTTTATAATGCCACGATCACATTTAGAATAAGGAATTCCACTGCGATGTAATACTAATGATCCATTTTTCGTTAATATTTGCTGTACCTTGGGAGCATTTTCTGATTTCTGATTAACTAAAATACCAATAATACAAATATACTTTTCCATAAACCTTCCTCCCTTTTAATTTCATTACTTAACATAGCCATTGTCGTTCGGCTAGCCCGAAACGGAGACAAGCAATACGTCATGGAAACGGAGGGAATACACGGAGCTCATCTCCTCCGCTAAATAAGGCATGGTTCCGGTATCATTAAGACCCGGATCTCCAGAGCCCGTGGATGTTGCAGTAAGCCCTCGCCGAAATGTTTTCCCCGTCGGTTTCAAATTGAACCGCCGGGTTATTGCCGGGTGCAAGAAATTGTCTAAAAACTCTTCCTGCAGAAAGTACTTCTACCCATTCAATAAAATGTTTCTCTTCCATTGGATGCTTAGCGCTTCCCACTTGGACATTTACTTTGCCGTCCTTTTTACTAATTACCGGTACATGTTTTTCTCGCGAAGCGTCAACAGTATTCTCCTTTAACAATTCCATAGGCTTGCCGCAGCAAACCAATTGTCCTTTGCCGGTATGCAAAACCTCAACCACGTTACCGCAAATTAAACATTTGCAGACCTGCATTAGCTCAGTCATTGTGAACCTCCTCTTTCCTTAATTAATTGTGGTCTCAATATTTAATTTATTGTTGGACATAATCAATAAAAAATCCTGCTTTCCCAGTAAATATTTACAGTATTCAATTAGAATGAAGCGAAATATTTTTTAAGAATAACTCCTCCTTAAAATGGTTTTGCCGCAATCGGCATGGGGATTGTCCGGCAAGCCTGGTTAATATGCCCCGGAATCCGGGTCATACAAATCTTTTTCCGTAACCGGGTCCTTAAAAATGATATACGCCCAGATCTGGTAAGCAATTACAATGGGAATAAAGATGGCCACCACCAGCGTCATGATCTTCAAGGTATACGGACTGGCCGATGAATTAAAGGCCGTCAGGCTATACCTTGGGTCAAGACTTGACGGTATCAGGTTGGGAAACAGCCCGATGATCCCGGTGAAAGTGACCATTACAATCGTCACACAGGAGGAGAAAAAAGCCGCCACAGCCTTTTTCCCGGATATTAATATTTTCATACACAACAAAGCGAGTACGGCAGCGGCTGGAACCGCGAGCCAAGCCGGACTGCTCATAAAATTAGTATAAAGCTTCGTAGCAAAAGCGGTAAGAACCAGGAACCCCGCGGCTGCCAACAGCAGGAGCCACCACAGCTTTGCCGCAAGCGCCCGGGCTCTGGCTTCTAATGCTCCTTCCGTCTTGACGGTAATCCAGATGGCCGCGTGTTCCAGGAAAAGCAGCAAAAAGAGCAAGCCGGTCAGCAGGCCGTAAGGGTTCAACAGGGTCAGCAGATTCCCGTGGTAACCCCGGGCGTCCATCGGCAGGCCCTGAAAGATGTTGCCGAAGGCTACCCCAAAGAGCAAGGCCGGTACGAGGCTGCCCAGGAAGAGCGCCATGTCCCACGTCTTCCGCCAGGAATCCGAATCGACCTTGCCCCGGAATTCAAAGGACACGCCCCGGCCGATCAGAGCGAACAAAATGAGCAGAAGCGGCGCGTAAAGATAGCTGAACATGTAGGCGTACGCTGTGGGAAAAGCGGCAAACATCACGCCGCCGGCGGCGAGGAGCCAAACCTCGTTGCCGTCCCAAACCGGGCCGACGGTGTTGATGAGTATCCTTTTCTCCATCTCGCTTTTCCCGATAAAAGGGGCTAATATGCCCACTCCGAGGTCAAATCCGTCGAGCATGAAATAGACCGCCCAGAGCAGGCCCCACAGGCCAAACCAGAGTATCTGCAATTCCATTGCCAGCACCTTCCTTATACCGTTATTGTCCGGCCGGACGGCACGCTGTGCCCCATCTCTTCCGCCGGGCCATTTTTCGAGAACCTCACCAGCAAATAAATGTCGGCCACTGCCAATAAGCCGTAGAAAATTGCAAACCCTGCCAGAGATGCAGTCACCTGTGCTGCCGTGATATTTTTAGAAACCGCGTCGGATGTTTTCATCAGGCCGTAAACAATCCACGGCTGCCGGCCTACTTCCGCCACCAGCCAGCCCAGCTGACAAGCTATATAGGGAAGCGGTATGGAAAAAAGCATGATTTTCAGGAACCAGGTTTTTTTCTCCAGCGTTTCCTTTCTGGCAAAAACATACCCAAGTGCGGACAGGAGAATAAACAGCGCGGTCAGCCCTACCATTAACCTGAAACTGACAAAGGTCAGGGTCACGGGCGGTCGTTCGCTGGCCGGAAAATCTTTTAATCCCTGCACCGCAGCGTGCGGGTCGTGCGTGGCCAGCATGCTCAGCATGTTGGGCAACGGCAGGATTTCCATTGTGTTTCGTTCTGTCGCCTCGTCCGGTATGGCGAATATATAGATGGGTGCACCTTGCCGGGTTTCCCAGAGGGTCTCCATCGCAGCAAACTTGGTGGGCTGGGTTCTGGCCACCTCCCGGGCGTGCCAATCCCCGACGGCAACTTCCGCCAGACAGGCCATTAGGGCAAAGGCAGCGGCAATTCGAAACGATTTTTTAAAAAATTCCAGGTGATTTTTCTTCAAAATATGGTAAGCGGACACTCCCATTACGAAGAATGCTCCCACCAGGTAGCCGCCCAGTACGGTGTGCAGAAATTTTGACCAGGCGTAGCCGGATAGCACCACCGCGGCAAAATCCACCAGTTCCGCCCGCCCGTTGTTGATGACATAACCCACCGGATGCTGCATCCAGGCATTGGCGGTGAGAATCCACAGCGCCGACAGGCTGGAGCCGGCGGCCACCATCCAGGCGGCAACGGCATGAACTTTTTTCGATATCTTCTTCCAGCCAAAAATCCAGATTCCCATGAATGTAGACTCCAGGAAGAAGGCTACCGAAGCCTCAATGGCCAGGGGAGCGCCGAATATATCCCCAACGTAGCGGGAATACTCGGCCCAGTTAGTGCCGAACTGGAATTCCAGAGTAATCCCGGTGACCACTCCCAAGGCGAAGTTGATCAGGAACAGCTTGCCCCAGAACTTGGTCATTTTGAGGTATTGTATATTTCCGGTCCTGACGTAATTGGTTTCCATCACAGCGACAATGATAGAAAGACCCAAGGTTAGCGGCACGAAAAGAAAGTGAAACATGGCCGTAATCGCAAATTGCAACCTCGCCAGTAAAAGCGCATCCATGTTTTCTGTCCCCCCTTTTACTCAATTTAATAAAAGCCTCCATTTCTAATGACGTGTCAAAATGCTCTTCTTTTCTTTTCCCTTAAAGAGATTATAAAACCTATTTAGTGGTTCTTGCTATTCTCCACAGGACCAAATTATTTCAATAAAAAAAGACAGCTTATTATCTCCTGAAGATAATAAGCTGTCCAGCAATACCCAATATTTCAATTATTTACTAAAGTCGCCCAACAATTTACACATTTTAAGCGCTGCCGCTAAAACCAGTTTTGCTACAAATTGGTCAATAGGTACTCTGATTCCCGGCTGGATTCAAGTTTATTTCTATCTTATTATATATTTCAACAAAGATCTGAGAAGTGTTAATAGCATCAAATATTGCTCTATGCCAGATATTATGTTTAGGTTCAGTATTCATCATTTTAAGAGCATTTTCTAAAGATATCTGATTAGACAAGTGATAAATATTAATAAATTTTTTTTGAATATCATAATAATTCTTTAATAAATCATACTCAAACTCATTCATATTATTTATTTTAAAATTTCTTTCAAATGTAATTAGATCATCAATACCCCATCCACATAAAACGAATTCTTCCTCGCCGATCCATTTCCTAAATTCTTTTATCACATAGGGCAATTGTTTTGCATTATCGATCCATTCTTGCTTTATTCTTGTTTTTTTCTTAATTAGTTTGCTTATCGTTGGATACAGTTTCGGCTTAATAAAGGATTGAAAATCATTAACCAATTCCATATCAGAATTTATTTTCACCGCGCCAATTTCAATAATTTCATGTATTCTGGTTCCCCATTTATTATTCATTTCCAGATCGAAAACAATATAATTCATTATTGCCTCCCTAATTCATACTACATTATTATTATACCATAAATATTTGTGGTACAATTAAAAGGAAAATCGAAGGAGGTTTTTTCTTGGCGTCCAGCAGCATGTTTAGAAATATAGCCATAATAGCCCACGTTGATCATGGAAAGACTACTTTGATTGACGCCCTGCTCAGACAGAGCGGTATTTTCAGGGCAAACCAGCAGGTGGCCGAAAGGGTAATGGATTCATTTGATCTGGAAAAAGAACGCGGCATTACCATCCTGGCCAAGAATACCGCAGTACGGTACGGCGACATCAAGATAAACATAGTGGATACCCCGGGGCATTCCGATTTTGGCGGCGAGGTTGAGCGGGTCTTAAAAATGGTTAACGGTGTCCTGCTGCTGGTGGATGCTTTTGAGGGGACTATGCCCCAGACCAGGTTCGTCCTGCGCAAGGCGCTGCAATTAAATCTGAAGCCCATTGTTGTTATAAATAAGGTGGACCGGACAGATTCCCGCGTTTCTGAGGTGGTGGACGATGTGCTGGAGCTTTTTATCGACCTTGAGGCGAATGATGAAATGCTTGATTTTCCGATCGTCTACGCATCGGCCAAAGAAGGGACCGCCACCACCGACCTGGCTGTCCCGGCGCAAAATATGCAGCCTCTGTTCGAAGCCATAGTCAAATATATAGCTCCTCCGCCCGGCGACGCCGGCGGTCCGCTACAACTACTGATCAACAACACGGAGTACGACAACTTCGTGGGACGCATGGGGCTGGGCTGCGTCAAGCGCGGCAAGATAGCCGCCGGCCAGCAGGTAAGCGTGATTGGACACGACGGCGTGTCGCGTCAGGGCCGCATCGGGAATCTATATGTTTATGAAGGATTGGAGAGGGTGCAGGTTAATGAGGCGCCCTGCGGCGAGATTGTGGCTTTTTCCGGCCTGGCTGATATCAAGATCGGGGAAACGGTGGCCTGCCAGGAGCGCCCGGAGCAGCTGGAGCCCATTACAGTGGACGAACCAACCCTGAAGATGACATTTATGGTTAACGACAGTCCTTTCGCCGGCCAGGACGGCAAGCACCTGACTTCCCGCCATCTGAGGGCCCGGCTGTTCAAAGAGATGGAGAAAAACGTCAGCCTGCGGGTGGCGGAAACCGACAGTCCGGATGTTTTTCAAGTCAGCGGCCGTGGTGAGCTGCACCTGTCGATTTTAATTGAGACCATGCGCCGGGAAGGTTACGAAATGCAGGTCTCCAAGCCAGAGGTGATTTACCGGTGGGACGCGGGCCGGCTGACGGAACCAGTCGAACTTTTAACGATAGATATTCCCGAAGATAAGACAGGCGTGATCATGGAACTTGTAGGGGCCAGAAAAGGAGAAATGGTAAATATGACCTCACTTGGCCAGGACCAGCTCCGGCTGGAGTTTAAAATACCGGCCAGAGGGCTTATCGGCCTGCGCTCCCAATTGCTGTCCGAAACGAGAGGCCACGGGGTGATGAGTCATATTTTCATGGACTACGAGCCGTATAAAGGTGACATCAAGGGGCGCTACCAGGGGGTGCTGATCGCTTTTGAATCAGGTGAGGCCAGTCTGTATGGCCTGCATTCCGCGCAGGACCGCGGCGTCTTGTTTGTTTCTCCCGGGACAAAGGTTTATGAGGGTATGATAGTGGGGGAGCACTCCCGGGAACAAGATATTGAAGTTAATGTTTGCAAAAAAAAACACTTGACCAACATCCGGTCCAGCACCGCCGAGGCCGCCATGCGTCTGGACGAACCCAGGCAGTTCAGCCTGGAAGAAGCGCTGGAGTATACCAGCGGTGACGAGTTGCTGGAGATCACCCCAAAGAGCTTACGGTTACGCAAGAGAGTTCTCAGCAAGCACGATCGCCAGAAAAGCATAAAAGGCTATCGGTCTCTATAAACAATTAAGTTCGCTCTTTTGAACTAGAAATTTTTGCGCTTTAGTCTGAATCCATTTTTTCTAGAGAATTTAGCTATAGCTAGGAAGCAATCAGGCGCTCCATATACGATCCTGTATATTTTCGATGCGGCTCATATTCAAGGTTATTCGAAACTGGGGTACTACCTCTACCAGGAGGAAGCACTCCCGCGGTAGGAGTAGTACCCCACACAATTTACTTCATAAAATATACGAGAGAATCCGTGCTACCTTAGTATCAAAGCAAACTAAGGTAACGAACTGATGGTAAAGTTAGCATCGCTCAGGTCGTAAACGTTTGTATCGGTGTTGCTGGTGATTCTGATCTGGTAGTCGTTACCGGCTGTCTGGCTGCCGGGAATTGTCCAGCTGTATGTGCCGGATTCCGGGCTGACGCTACTGGCTATGACTTTCTGAAATACGCCGCCTTTGTATAGGGACAGCCTGGCGTCTGTGGGACATCCTTCCCCGGCGTAAGTCCAGGTGATTTGTTTGGTGGCTCCCGCCAGCCAGTTCTCGCCGCCATTGGGGCTGGTGAGGGTGATTGGCTTGCTGATGGTGAAGGCGGCGTCGCTCAGATCGTAAACGTTTGTGTCGCTGTTGCTGGTGATCCTGATCTGGTAGTCGTTACCGGCTGCCTGGCTGCCGGGGATTGTCCAGCTGTATGTCCTTGATTCCGGCGTGACGCTCCCTGCTATGACTTTCTGAAATACGCCGCCCTTGTATAGGGACAGCCTGGCGTCTGTCGGACATCCTTCCCCAGCGTAGCTCCAGGTGATTTGTTTGGTTGCTCCCGCCGGCCAGTTCTCACCGCCGTTGGGGATGGTGAGGGTGAAACCGCTTGTATGCTCCCCGACTGTTGTAAAAGTAAAGACATAATCATTTTCCATAGAATTGCCGGCTCTATCTTTTACAGTACCAGCGGGGACATAAACCGCGTAAGTTACACTGCTGCTAAAGTCACTTATGGGATCAATAGTGAGCATGTCTTCGTTAATACTGTATATATAGTTGACTACTGAATTGTCAGTGGTATCTCTGATGTTGATATCTTTGAAGTATACGTCCTCAACTACCGTTTCGGAAAAGGTAACGTATACAGATGCGCTTACGGATACATCGGTGGCGCCATCAGCAGGATTAGTATTCTTAACAGTTGGCGGGGTCGTATCCGATGATGAATGGTGGCTGACACTGAGCATGTTGCCCCCGGGATCATATGTATAGTCTATCTTTTGGCCATTTTGGTAGGTTACTGAGGTTAAGCGGTTAAGGGCATCATAAGTATAAACTGCCGCACTTGCATGTAAAGATACAGATAGAAAAATGAGCAGTAAAAAAACTATCATTTTTACGCAAGAACTGGATTTTAACATTTTTTCACCCCTTTAGTTGTTTGTTAACAATTGAATTTTATGTTTTTCATGACGTTTACACTTGGTGAAAAGAGTATCCGTGAAACCGTTGGCTACAAAAATGTTTTAAAACGTTCGGAGACAATGATATATCGCTTAAACTCCTCGTATGGTTTTGCCGTCCCCTTAGCCACATCAATCACAGCATCGGTTTTATTAATAAATTTACCTATTATACCAGCCCAACCAACAAACGGTATCATCGACCCTGCCGACAGTGCAGCGTTTGGATAATCCCCTCTGGCGGTATATATATCAAAGCGTTTGCTGCATCAGCGGCCTCACCGACGCCTGGAATAAGACCTGCAACATCTAAAGCCAGTTGCGTTCCATTCAGAACAGAAGTCCCAATACTACTTCCTCTATTTTCACACAACCCCAAAGGGTCAACCGACAACACTGGATTTCCCTGCACATATGTATACCGGTTCAGGCTCATGGGTGTCCTGTATGTTGCCTATGAGCACATCCCGGTTCATAAACCGCATGATCTCCGGGTTGTAATAGCGGGTGCGGGGGACAATGAACCTGTCCCCTTGCCCTTCATACCAATCCCCAAAAAGGCCAGCAGGCTTTTGCAGCTTTGCTGATCTTCCACTTATCCACTCGAACGGTTTACTTGAGTTAGTTTAATTTTACGTCCACTCCTCAGGAGTCCAACCCTCTGCTAGCCTTTCAATTAGCAAGGTATCATTCCATATCCCCCACGGCGACAGTTTTTTTTGATCCTTAGTTAGCTCCTTGATAATAACTCGTCGCCAAGTATCATACTCTACGATGTACCAGCAAATCAGGTTACCGTTTTTATCTACGTTTTTTGACCGCATTTGTCTTGGCAATTCTAGGTCTTGTGGTAAGCTGTAATTTCCGATAAACTGTACAATCCCTTTCTTGAATGCTGCTTTTAGCGGAAAGTGAACAAAATATACTTCTTTTGCCGCTGCTATTGCTATCATGTTCCGAGGTTTATCTAAATACAAGCCGGGAAGAATCCTTATTAGCTCGCCAATTGTTTTGTTGCTATAAATGTATTGAAAATAACCTTTACCTTTAGAGGTAGCTATTTCGAATACATCTCCTATTTGTATTTTTTTCATTTTTTTCACTCCACGTAACCAATTGATTTTAGTAATTCGTAACCTCTTTCTAGTTGCTGTGCATAGCTGGGGTTTGAAGTAGCAATACTGTTTATTTTGTTCATTAATGTTCCACCGTTCTTTTGCAAAACATGCGTTTCGATTAAAGCTTGTTCTACGGCCCTTGCATCGCTCCTACTTAGTCCTGACATTAGAGGTTCAATATTAATTCCTTTGATCCGTAATTGCTCAGCAGCTCGGCGCGCTACATCATCTGTTATACCAACATATTGTGCAACATCATCAGCGTTTCTAGAGGTATATACAATAGTCTTGCCAGCTTTACCCGCCCCCCTAGCTACATCAATCACAGCATCGGTTTTATTAATAAATTTACCTGTTGTACCAGCCCAACCAACGAACGGTATCATCGACCCTGCCGATAGTGTAGCGTTTGGATAATCCCCTCTGGCGGTATATATCAAAGCGTTTGCTGCATCAGCGGCCTCACCGACGCCTGGAATAAGACCTGCAACATCTAAAGCCAGTTGCGTTCCATTCAGAATAGAAGTCCCAATACTACTTCCTCTATTTTCACATAACCCCAAAGGATCAACCGACAACACCGGATTTCCCTGCACATAAGCATACCGGTTTAGGCTCAGGGTGTCCTCTACGCTGCCGATGAGCACATCCCGGTTCATAAACCGCATGATCTCCGGGTTGTAATAGCGGGCGCGCATGTAGTAGAGGCCGTTGGCGTCAGTTATTACCCCGTCCCTTCCATTATACAGGAATGGCGTGGAGCTGTTACCCGAAATTCTTTGCAACTCTCCATAAGGCCCGTACTGGAACTTGTCAGTAATGGTTCCACTAATATTGCTTAAAGCTACCGTACTGCCTCTTAAGTCATAATGGTAGGACTTATAGGTGTCGCCGGATTCTTCGCCAATGAGTCCCAGTCCATACACATAGTAAGTGTTAATCCCGTTGGGATCGGTTTTTACCAGCACCTGGCTCAAGGCGGTGTTGGGGTTGATCACATACCTGGTCTGCTGGCCGCCGATGGTCGAGGCAATCCGCTGGTTTTCGGCATCGTAGGTGTTATAGGTGCTCCCTACCACGGTCAAGCGGTTGCAGCTATCATAAGTGAAGCTTTGCATGGTTCCCTGTAACGGACCGGTAGTCATGTTGCCGTCCGCGTCATAGTTAACCGCGTCTCCATTATAGGTGGCCAGGCGGTTGTCGGTGGTGTAGGTTATGGTTACGTTGCTCAGGTTAAAATCCTGCTGGATATTTTGACTGTATTCGGTGGTGATATTGCCGCCGGCATCATAGACCCAGTCGTACTGGTTGATGACGGCATTGTTTCTGTCGATATCTTTTAGCTGAGTGATGCGCCCGCTATCGTCATAGCGCCTGGTTTCAATAGAACCGTCCGGCCTGTTGGTTTGGGTCAATCTCCCGTTGGGATCATAGTTATAGGTGGTGGTTCTATTTGCCCAATCGGTTACACTGGTTAAGCGGTTAGTTGGATCATATGTGTAGTTGACTTGTTTGCCGTCGGGATAAGTCAATCTGGTCAAATTACCCACCTGGTCATAGGCATATTGGATGTTATTACCTCTGTTATCGGTATAACCGGTAATACGGTTTAAGGTGTCGTATACCCTGGTAATGGCACCGCTGGCGTCGATTACGGTGAGGATGTTGCCGTTATTGTCATAAGTATATGAGATGGTCCCGTCCGGGTCGGTCCTGCTGGTGAGTCTGCCGGCATCATCATACTGGCAGGTGCTGGTTTGGTTCCGACCGTTGGTGCAGCCGGCCAAGTAGCCTAATATATTGTAAGCGTACTGCTGGGAGCCGGTGGGGGATGAGACGCTGGTTAGTCTGTCTGCCAGGTCGTAGGTAAAGCTCAAGGTGTTGTTAGACGGGTCGAGCAATGTGGTACGGTTACCGTCACTGTCAAATTGCTGGCTGGCTGTGGCATTCATGGGGTCAGTAGTCTGGGTCAAGCGGCCCAAGTCGTCATAGACAAACTGGGTGTTCTGGTTCAATGGGTTGGTGCTGCTGATTAGGCGGCTCAGGTTGTCGTATTGGTTGGTGGTGCTATTGTCTAAAGCATCGCTTATGGTTAAGGGGTTATGCAGGATGTCGTAGCTGATGGTGGCTATTTTTTTGTTTAAGGCGTCGTATTTTCCGGTAATGTTATCTACCGCGTCATATTCAATCCTGCTGGTATTGCCCAGGGGATCGGTTATGGATATTTGTCTACCTTTGGCGTCATAGGCTACTGTTGTTGTATTGCCCCTGGCATCGGTGATCCCGGTGATCCGTCCTTCGGGATCGTATTGGTATCGCGTGGTATTGCCGAGAGCGTCAATGATATTGGTCAGATTGAGGTTGGCGTCATAAGCGTAGGTGGTGGTGTTGCCCCTGGCGTCGGTTTTGGTGAGCAGCTTGCCGTTGCTGTCATAGGTAAAGCTGGTTGTATGGTTTAATGGATTTCTGGTCTGGATGATGTTGTTTCTGGCATTATAGGTGATGGTGCTGGTCTTATTGGCGGCATTGGTGACGGCTGTTACCCGGCCGGCGTTATCGTAGGTATAGGTGAGGGTTATTCCAGCCGGATCGGTGACGGTTTTAAGCATCCCGTTTTCGTAGGTATAGGTGGTCTGGCCTCCCCTGGGGGCGGTCTTGCCGGTTAGCAAGCCATTGGTGTCGTAGCTATAATTAGTGGTGTGATTTAACGCGTCGGTGGTGGAAGTGAGGTTGTTATTGGTATCATAGGTATAGGTGGTGGTTTTGTTGTCGGCATTGGTGATGCTGGTCAGGTTGTTTTTATTATCATAAGTTATGGTGGTAGTATGATTGGCAGGGTCGGTAATGGTTAGCAGGTTGCCCCGGCTGTCATAGGTCATGATGGATGTATAGCCGGCCGCGTCGGTGACACTGGTGCGGTTGCCGTCGTTGTCATAGGTGTAGGCGGTGGTGTTACCCAGTTCGTCTATTACTTGTTCCAGTTCATATTTGAGGTTGTGGATGTATTGTTTACTCTGGCCGTTTCTACCAATGATAGTGGTTATTAATTTTTCGGGCTGACTCAAGGCATCGTATTGAAGGGTGCTGGTTTGGTCCAAGCCGTCTTTTTGTTGTACTACTCTTCCCTGTGCATCATAGATATCATAGAATACTTGTTTGCCTTCTCCATCAGTTTCTGATTGAATCCGGTTGTCTGCATCATAGGTAAAGCTTGTGGTTTTATTATCGGGATAGGTAATGCCGGTGAGGTTATGACTGGAATCGTAGGTCAATGTTATCTGCTGGCTCAGGCTGTCGGTTATGCCGGCTATGAGGCTGCCGGTGTTGTAGGTAAGGTTCAGGCTTCTTCCCGACAGCGGCTCGCTGATGGTTTGCAGCCGGTTGGAACCGTCATAGGAAAGGTTGATTGACTGGCCGTGCCCATTGAGAATTTGCGTCAGCTTCCCTGAAGTATTGAATCTGTAGACGCTCTGGTCTTTGCGGGTCAGGTCATAGCTACCATCGGTATTTTTAACCAACAGGTCCACTCTGCAGGCTTGGTCAGAGGAGGTATACTGGTTGTTTCCCGCAGGGTTGAAGGTGTTGCAGCGGTTGGCGGTCCAGTGTAGTTTAACGCTGTCGTCCTGCTGTGGATCAAGCCAGGTCTCGTAGTTATGCCCCCAGCCTTTACCTAAAGGGCCTTTGGCCAGCATCAAGGAGTTATAGTTCAGGTTAAAGGTGATGGGTATAGCGCCGTCAACTCTGGTTAGTACTTCTTGGACCATGTGCGCACCGGTAGCTGCGTCTATGGGTTCTAGCACCAGTGATTGTTGCCTTTGCCCAGGCTCATATGTCTGGTAATAGCTTTGGGCATCCTCGGAGATGGTTGATGTTTCAATAAAACTGAGTTTCGAAATACATGCAGAACCAGAACAATTGGTAATGCCATTGAAAGTTGTATCATATGCGCCTGAGGTGACCGGATAATCGGCAGAAAGTGTATCTCCACCCACGTAAACATTCTCAATATTGTCTATCGCTAAAGAATTTAAATTATCATAACTACTTCCTCCAATCAAAGTTGAAGCTAAAAGCGTTCTCAGGTTAGTATCAAGCTTTGAGATAAAGCCATCTTCCAAGCCATTAAAAGTTGTGTCATAGGCCCCTTCAGTGGTTGGAAAGTCAGCCGACCCAGTAAACCCTGCAACGTAGACATTACCTTTGTCATCTATTTCAAAAGATGTCGTACATTCCTGGCTACTTCCGCCGATAAAAGTAGATGCTAAAAGAGTGTCAAGTTGAGCATCAAGTTTTGAAACGAAGCTATCTCCATAAAAAAACCCGCCATTACAAGATGTATCATATGCTCCGGTAGTAGTAGGATAATCAGTAGAGCTTGTACTTCCTGCCAAGTAAACATTACCAGCGCCATCAATAGATACATCAGCACTTCTTTCCGAATTATTTCCGCCGATGAAGGTAGAGGCTAAAAGATTATGCAGTCCCGAGTCAAATCTTGAAATAAAACAATCTCCATATAGATTATAAGATGTATCGTACGCTCCGCCAGTTGTGGGGTAGTCGGTGGACCCTTTATGACCTGCAATACAGATATTACCAGTGCCATCTATTGCTATATCTGTAATGTTATCACTGGTGTCACTTCCACCGATTAAGGTGGAGGACAAAAGAGAAGTCAGATTAGAGTCAAGCTTTGAAACAAAACCATCTCCCCCCCAATCACCATTAGGCGATGTATCAAACGCCCCGGCGGTAGTTGGATAATCGTAGCCCGTATATCCCGCCACGTAAACGTTTCCTTCATGATCTATCGCTAAAGCAGTAATTTCATCATCTGTGCATCCACCGATTAAAGTGGATGCCAATAGAGTGCTCAGGCTAGGGTCTAGCTTTGAGATAAAACTATCAGATATTCCGCTCTCTCCATAATGATAAGTTGTATCATATGCCCCGGTGGTTATAGGAAAGGTAATGGGCAATTCATAAGGATATCCATCGTATGTGATAGTTCCAGCAATATATATATTTCCTCCATCGTCTATTGCTAAAGAAGCAATGTAATCCCCCAAATTGCTCCCAATATAAGTGGCCACCATTAGGTTGCTAAGACTGGCATCAAACTTTGCGACAAAGCCATCGACACCATAAGTATAGTTTGTATCATATGCCCCTGCGGTTACAGGAAAGTCGGAGCATGTCGATCCCGCCACATAGATATTCCCAGCATCATCCAATTTAATAGAACTGATGGTATCACAAACTCCGAGGAAAGTAGTAGCAAGCAAGGGGTCAATGACTAAAGGAACTTTTTTATCATAATTACCCACTGTAAAACCATACGTGTTCTCTTCTATATGATAAGTCACCTTTACATATTCTCTTTTACCGCCCTTATCCTGATAAGCTATGGGACTGGTAAAAGATACCACACCAAGTCCGGTCCCTACCTCTAATTCTCCTTTATCATTTACATTGAGCGAGTTAGCGCCTTCCAACCTGAGTTTTATTAAATTAACTTCCGCACCAGGACGTACGGTAAAAACCTTCTCAACATTTTTTCCGTTTACCCTAAGCTCCATGTTGTTTCCGCTAGCCTAAAATGGCCGAAAGCTGACGGTATTGCCTGTCCGGAACTTGCTGGATATAATGACCATATTACAGC
>NZ_MVQM01000092.1:0-9697 GCF_002067195.1 Pelotomaculum sp. PtaB.Bin117
CCGGCGAAACTGAAGAGCCAGGTTGAAGCTGCTGTCGACCGCCTGCCCAAAGTGCAGGGCGGCGGCGGGATGTATGTTTCCAAGGGGCTTGCGGAAGCGATTGACCTGGCCTGGAAGGAAGCCGAGCGTTTAAAGGACGAATACCTAAGCACCGAGCATATCCTGCTGGGGATGGTTGCCCGGCGGGACGGCGAAGCCGGGCGGATCCTGCGGCGGGCCGGGGTGACCGCGGACCGGGTGTATAAAATCCTGGTGGAGATCCGCGGCACCCAGCGGGTTACCGACCAGAACCCGGAGGATAAATACCAGTCGCTGGCCCGCTTTACCCGGGACCTTACCGACATGGCCCGCAAAGGGAAACTGGACCCGGTGATCGGCAGGGATGAAGAAATTCGCAGGGTGGTCCAGGTCCTCTCCCGGCGCACAAAAAACAACCCGGTTTTGATCGGGGAGCCGGGGGTCGGCAAAACCGCCATCGTGGAAGGGCTGGCCCAGCGCATTCTCAGCGGGGACGTGCCGGAGGGCTTGAAAAACAAGCGGCTGCTTGCCCTGGACATCGGGGCGATGGTGGCCGGGTCAAAATACCGGGGCGAGTTCGAGGACCGGCTGAAGGCAGTGCTGAAAGAAATCAACGAGGCCAACGGTGAAATCGTCCTGTTTATTGATGAATTGCATACCCTGGTGGGGGCCGGCGCCGCCGAGGGAGCGGTCGACGCGGCCAACATGCTCAAGCCGGCGCTGGCCAGGGGCGAACTGCGCTGCGTGGGCGCCACCACGCTTGACGAATACCGCAAGCATATTGAAAAGGACGCCGCCCTGGAGCGGCGGTTCCAGCAGGTTTATGTGGGTGAGCCCGGTGTGGAGGACACCATTGCCATATTGCGCGGTTTAAAAGAAAAATACGAAGTGCACCACGGGGTGCGGGTAAAGGACGCCGCCCTGGTAGCCGCCGCGACTTTGTCCAACCGCTATATCACCGAACGTTTCTTGCCGGATAAAGCCATCGACCTGATCGATGAGGCGGCTTCCCGGCTGCGTATTGAGATAGACAGCATGCCCACCGAGATTGACGAGATCGATCGGCGGATCAGACAGTTGGAAGTAGAGAAACAGGCCCTGTCTAAAGAGCAGGACAAAGGAAGCATCGAGCGGCTGGCCAGGATGGAGGACGAATTGCGGGACTTGAAGGGCAAAATGGAGGAATTGAAGGAACATTGGCGCAAGGAAAAAGAACTGATCCAGGACATCCGGGAGATCAAGGGGCAGATCGAGGAAACCAGACTGGCCGAGCAGACCGCCGAGCGGGACGGCGACCTGGGCAAGGTGGCGGAATTGCGCTATGGGGTATTGCCCGGGCTGAACCAGCGCCTGCAGCAAAGAAATGAGAAGCTGGCGGATTTGCAAAAAGCGCATAAAATGCTGAAAGAAGAAGTGGATGAGGAAGACATCGCCGAAGTGGTGGCCAAGTGGACCGGCATTCCGGTATCCCGCATGCTCGAAGGCGAGGTGCAGAAGCTTTTGCAGATGGAGGAATTCATCCACAGACGGGTGGTCGGCCAGGACCGCGCGGTGCAGGCGGTGTCCGACGCCATTCGCCGGGCCAGGGCGGGAGTCTCCGACCCGGACCGGCCGATGGGTTCGTTTATCTTTCTCGGCCCGACAGGAGTGGGCAAGACCGAACTGGCCAGGTCGCTGGCCTACCTGTTGTTTAACGACGAGCGGGCGATGCTGCGCTACGATATGAGCGAATACATGGAAAAACACACCGTGTCGCGCCTGATCGGGGCGCCCCCCGGCTACGTCGGTTACGACGAAGGCGGACAGCTGACGGAAGCCGTGCGCCGCCGTCCGTATGCAGTAATCCTTTTCGATGAAATTGAGAAGGCGCACCCGGACGTGTTCAATATCCTGCTGCAGCTGCTTGACGACGGCAGGCTGACCGACGGGCACGGCCGGACGGTTGATTTCCGCAACACCGTGGTGATCATGACCTCCAACCTGGGCGGGCACTGGTTCAGAGAATTGAACGGGGGCAACCGGGCCGAGCTGGAAGCGCGTGTGATGGAAGAGCTGAAGGCCAGTTTCCGCCCCGAATTTCTGAACCGGGTCGACGAGGTGGTTGTTTTCAACAACCTCGGCCAGGAAGAGATTGCCAAAATCGTTGACATCCAGCTGGCATTGTTAAAACAGCGCCTGGCTAAACTGGGCATATCCCTGGAAGTGACGGCGGAAGCCGGGGCGCTCCTGGCCAGGGAGGGGTTTGACCCGGTATACGGCGCGCGGCCGCTCAAACGCGCGATTCAGAAGCGGCTGGAAAACCCGCTATCAGTTTATATCCTGGAAGGAAAAGGCACCGCGGGTGATCGTGTCACGGTGGGCACAGACCCGGCCGGCGGGCTGGTTTTTGAAAAAGGCTGATTAAAACGGCTGTAGAGCGAACGAAAAGACCCGGGCGGGATTACCAACTGCCCGGGTTTGATTTTTGGTCTTGCTAAATCGTTTAGTCTTAAATATTGCGAGCCTGCTCTAAAAATTGGGACCTTTTAGATTTATTTCCTGAAACAATTATCATTTCCATTCCTATATATTTATTGGGATTTGTCGGAACTTGTAGTTCATTTTGGAAGGAAAAATCCTTTTATTGTCGAATAGAGTAATTAAAGGTATTTTGTGAGGTGGTGATTATTGATTAAATTCACTCTTACCTGGGACTCAGTTCCCAATGCGACGTGTTACAATGTTAAAAGGGCAACAACCTCTGGCGGGCCATATGAGGTTATCGCGACTAGCATAAAAGAAACGACCTATATTGATGCCGATACCGATATGAGCAACGGTACCACCTATTATTATGTGGTATCCGCAGTTACAGCCGATGGCGAAAGCGGAGATTCCAATGAGATAAGCGCCACTGTTGCTGATATTAACGCTGCAGGCGAAAACGGCAATTTGGATGAAGCACATGCCGCGACGCAAGAAACAGAATCAAGTGAGAATAGGGCGCTCATGGTAATCACGATGGTTAACGGCATCCAGAAGGAATATGACCTCACCATGGCGGAAGTTGATGCATTTATTAAGTGGTACAGCAGCAAGCCTAAAGATTTTTATGAGGTAACCAATATATACAATTCTGGACCGTTTCTCAGCATGAAGGAGTATATTGTTTTCGACAAAATACTCAGTTTTGAGGTGATGGAGTATATTGATAATTAGTTGTCCGTAAAAGCTTCCCTCTGGGAAGGCCTTTTTTTTCTTATTAAGGGGTCAGCCCTTGACATTGGACAAGCACAACAAATTATGGGGTAATAATATGGCTAGAACCTTATGATTAAAATATAATGATCGCTAACCTGCAGAATTGTCCAATGTCAAGGGCTGACCCCACGAATTTCACTGACCCCACGAATTTCAATGTCAAGGGCTGACCCCACGAATTTGTTCAGATTTTAAAGAATAGTTTTAATGAATAGTTTTTATTCGCAGGCAGGAATAACAAAAGAGACAATAGAAATCATAAAGTAAATTAATCTATGCTGCGCGGGGGATTATGCTGTGAGCGCGAAAGTATATTTTACCGATATGCGTGCGGGAAATGATCTGAGCCTGCTGGATAAAGTGGAAAGGTTGTTTGTGCGGGCCGGACTGCAGGAAATTATCGCGCCGGAAGAGCTGGTCGCCATTAAGCTGCATTTCGGCGAGCGGGGCAACACCGGTTATGTCCGCCCCCAGTTTGTGCGCCGGATTGTGGACAAGGTGAAGGAGTTGGGCGGCAAGCCGTTTCTCACGGATGCCAACACGCTCTACAAAGGCAGCCGTGCAAACGCCGTCGACCACCTGCAGACAGCTGTTGAGAACGGTTTCGCCTATGCGGTGATGGGCGCCCCGCTAATCATCGCCGACGGGCTGTCGGGAAAAGAGTACGTGAATGTGCAAATCAGCCGGAAACATTTTAATGAAGTAAAAATCGGTGCGTCCGCGTACCACGCCGACGCCCTGATCGCAGTTACTCATTTTAAAGGCCATGAGCTTGTCGGGTTTGGAGGTGTTTTAAAGAATCTCGGGATGGGGCTGGGTTCCAGAAGCGGCAAATTAATGATGCACTCCGATGTTCACCCGGTGGTGAGCGCCGACAAGTGCAAGGGCTGTGCAAAATGCGGCCGGTGGTGCCCGGCAGGAGCGATCTCAGTACGGCAAAAAGTATCTGTTATCGAGCCCGGCAAGTGTATCGGCTGCGGTGAATGTACCGTGACCTGCCCGGCCGGCGCTATCGAAATCGACTGGCAGTCCGAGCCGGATCGGATGCAGGAGAAAATAGTGGAGTATGCTGAAGGCGCGATAAAAAATAAGAACGGCAAATACGGTTTTATCTCATTTGTTACCCAAGTAACCCCTGATTGTGATTGTTGTGGTTTTAGCGACGCTCCCCTGGTAAGGGATATCGGCATCCTGGCCTCGCGTGACCCGGTCGCCCTTGATCAGGCTTGCGTTGATTTGGTCAACCGGGAAAAGGTTTTGCCGGGCAGCCGTTTGGCCGGTAAAGGAGACGTGGGGGATAAGTTTCTCGCATTGTATCCCGGTATAGACTGGCGGCGCCAACTGGATTACGCTGAAGAAATCGGGCTGGGCACCAGGAAATATGAGTTGATCAGTTGCTGAGAGGAGTCGGGAGCCAGGAGCCAGAATGAATAATTATTTCTAATCCATAAGAGAGGTGATTGCTTTAATGAAGAGTTTTGCAGACATAGTGGAAGAAGCTAAGAAATGCCCTCCGAAAAAGGTTGCCATAGCTGTAGCTCAGGACGGGGAGGTAATAGAAGCCGCCAGGGAATGCCAGGAAAACGGTATCGCCAATGCCGTGTTGGTTGGTGACGCTGACGAGATTGCCCGAATATCAAGCGAAAGAGGCATTGATATCAGCAATTTTGAAGTAATCAACGAACCGGAGATTAATAACGCGGCCAGAAAAGCGGTGCAAATGGTCCACAGCGGGGAAGCCGATATGGTGATGAAGGGCGCGGTTAATTCACCGACTGTGTTAAAGGCGGTTCTGGACAAAAATATCGGCCTCCGCACCGGGAAAGTCTTAAGTCACGTGGCTGTGTTCGAATCACCCGGTTACAATAGATTGATGCTGATGACGGATGCCGGGATGAATATCAAGCCAACCTTTGTCCAAAAGGTTGATATGGTTAAAAACGCTGTATCCGTTGCCAAGTCACTGCGAATTGAAAATCCCAAAGTGGCGCTCATCTCTCATATGGAACTGGTGAATCCTGACATGACCAGTTCTGTGGACGCGGGTATGCTTTGCAAGATGGCTGAAAGAGGCCAAATCAAGGACTGCATTGTTGACGGGCCGCTGGCCCTGGATCTGGCCTTATCCAAGGAGTCCGCCAGGGCCAAAGGCGTAAAAAGCGCTGTCGCCGGCCAAGCCGATATCCTCCTGCTGGACAATATCGACGCGGCCAACGTGCTTTATAAAGCGCTGGTATTCCTGGGGGGGGCGAAAATAACCGGCCTGATTGTAGGCGCCAGCGCCCCGGTAATCCTGACGTCGCGGGCTGATTCTTCCGAAGCGAAGCTGGTGTCCGTCGCTATCGGAGTGCTTATGGCGAATATTAAATAAATTATGATTATTTTTTGACCAAAATGTTGATATCCAAGGGGGTTGCATGAATATGAAAAGTTTTTTGCAGCTAATCATCAACCCAGGTTCAACCTCGACCAAGCTTGCGGTTTTTCGGGACAACGACCCCATTTTTTCCGAAACGCTGAGACACGGCGGCGAAGAACTGAAGAAATTCCCGGGAGTTACCGGGCAGTTTGCCTACAGACGGCGGCTGGTTATTGACGCTATTGCGAAATCAGGTGTTAAACCTGGGGAGCTGGACGCTGTGGTCGGCAGGGGCGGCTTGCTGAGGCCCGTTCCGGGGGGCACCTATTTGGTGAACAAAGAGATGCTTGAGGATTTGGAAGCGGAAAGACGCGGGTCGCACGCTTCGAATCTGGGCGGCCTGATCGCCCACTCCATTGCGGGGGAACTGGGCATCCCGGCGTATATCGTGGACCCGGTGTGTATTGACGAAAAGGAGCCTGTGTCACGCATTTCCGGGATGCCGGAAAATCCCAGGGAGAGCCTCTTCCACGCGCTCAACCAGAAGGCCGTGGCCAGGCGGGCGGCGGAAGACATGGGGAAAAACTATTCTGAAATAAACCTCGTTGTTGCTCACCTGGGTGGCGGCATATCGGTAGGCGCTCATTTGCGGGGACGAGTTATCGACGTGAATGACGCGCTGGCAGGTGACGGTCCGTTCACGCCTGAGAGGAGCGGGGGGCTGCCCGCGGGAAAACTGGTGGAGATGTGCTACAGCGGTCTTTACACCAGGAAAGAGATGATGAAAAAAATTGTCGGAGGAGGCGGGCTTGTAGCTTACCTGGGAACAGCCGACGCGCTGGAGGTGGAGGAACGGATTGAGCGGGGCGACGAGCAGGCCAAATTGATTTATGAGGCGATGGCGTACCAGGTGGCAAAGGAAATAGGCGCTTGCGGCGCCATCCTGAAGGGCGATGTCGACGCTGTCGTCATAACGGGCGGTATTGCCCATAGCCGCATGCTGGTGGGGTGGATTGAAGAAAGAGTTCGTTTTATCGCCCCGGTCCGCGTTTATCCGGGCGAAAACGAGATGGAGGCCCTCGCGGCCGGTGGACTGAGAGTGCTGGCCGGATTAGAGGATGTAAAAGTATATTAAAAAAATTATTAAAAAGTTACTAAAAAATTATTTAAACGACAGTAATTAATCGATCGGATTGGGAGCAAGTGAAGACAGTATTTGCTTGTCGCCTCAAAGGCGCCAGGCAAATACCGTCTTCACTTGCTCCCTTGTTTTTTTAAGAAAATTAACTCATTATAAGAAATTACATCCATATATGGAGGAATAATGTCGTATGTGTCGAAGTAGTGTATCTAAGTTAAAATATAACATTTTTGGGGAGAGAGTTAGCCGTGGAAGTCACAACAATTACCGGAATATTGTTAGGTGTTTTGTCTCTTGTGATAGCTTTCGTCATTGACGGTGGACAGGTTGCGTCATTGTTCAAACCTACTGCGGCCCTGATTGTTTTTGGAGGGACCATCGGCGCGACGGTGGTTTCTTTTTCGCTGAAGGAAGTGATGACTGTTCCAAAATTATTCAAAATTATCCTGTTTCAAAAGCTGCCCGACGAAATATCTTTGATTGAGCAGTTGGTGTCCCTGGCTGACAAAGTACGACGGGAGGGCCTTTTGTATCTTGAGAATGAATTGCCCGGCATGGGGGACAGTTTCCTGCGCAAGGGAATTCAGCTTGTGGTGGACGGCACCGAACCGGAGCTTGTTCGAAAGATTATGGAGACCGAAATGTATGCTGTTCAGGAGCGCCACCAAATCGGCGCGAACATTTTCGAGGCGGCCGGGGGCTACGCTCCTACCATGGGTATTATCGGCACGGTGATGGGGCTGGTGCACGTGCTCAGCAACCTGGAATCGCCGCAGGAATTGGGGCCTTCTATCGCTCTCGCGTTTATCGCCACGCTGTACGGTGTCGGCTCGGCCAACCTTTTTTGGATTCCGATATCCGGCAAATTGAAGAATCTCAGCAATAAAGAAGTCATGCAGCGCCAGATAATGCTGGAGGGGGTTATGGCCATTCAAGCCGGCTTAAACCCTGTGCTGATCAGGGAAAGACTGACTGCCTTTTTAAAGCCGAAAACCAGTGAGAAAGAAGAAGCGGCAGCAGCAGAACAATAGGAAGGGAAGATTGATTTTTTAATGAAGGAAAAGAAATCAGAAAGCTCCGGTAAAGCCGGTATGGAAAGGTGGTTGCTGACATACTCCGACCTGATTACCCTGCTGATGATCTTTTTCGTCGTTATGTACGCCCTCAGCAGCATAAATTCAAAAAAATTTGAGGCAATAGCTGTCTCGCTGGCAAGAGCGATGGGCGGCGGTCAGTCGGTATTGAACAACCCCGGCGTTTCGCTGGCGCCCGGCATTTCCGCCGAAGCGGAATTAACTGAAGAGAACGAACTGGAGCGAATCAAGAACGAGTTGCAGGCTTACATCGATCAAAACGGGTTAAACGGCCGGGTAACAGTAAGCATGGAGGAGCGGGGCATAGTGCTGAGCTTCCAGGATGTAGCCCTTTTCCCCTCAGGTTCGGCTCAACTCACACCTTACGCCAAGGATTTGATTGTCAAGGTCGGTCAGATATTGATTAAGACAACACAATACATCAGGGTTGAAGGGCATACCGACGATGTGCCGATTAATACCAAAGAATTTCCTTCAAACTGGGAGTTGTCGGTGGCCAGAGCCACCAGCGTTGTGCAGGAATTGATCGGCGAACTGAGCTTTCCGCAGCGCCGGCTTTCCGCGACAGGCTATGGGGAATATCGCCCGCGTGTACCGAACGACACCGCGGAGAACCGCCAGAAAAACCGGCGGGTCGATATCGTTGTGTTAAAGAGTAAATATGAGACGGCTGAACCGATGGCGCTTAAACCGCCTTTCAATGAGCAGAATGCTCAAAAGCCGTCAGGAGCCGAATGAAAGTATGGTTATCTTGAATCGAAAAAGGAGCGTGTGCCAACGGCTAAAGGTGAATTGGCAGGGGGGTGAGAGTGTCTCCTTTTTTCGTTTTTTAGAAGAAATTTCATCCAGTATTGGAGGAATAAACAGGGATATGTCGAAATTAAGTAATTAGCAGCTTATTTGCGGGGAGAGATGTTCTAGCGTGGAGATAACTACAGTAGCCGGTATCTTGTTGGGTATATTATCATTAGTGACAGCTTTCGTAATTGATGGAGGTCATGTTCTATCTTTAATCAAGCCTACCGCGGCCATGATTGTTTTCGGAGGGACCATCGGTGCGACAATAATTTCTTTTTCACTGAAAGAAATCATGACTGTTCCGAAATTATTTAAAATTATTCTGTTTCAAAAGCTGCCTGATGAAATAGCCCTGATTGAGCAGTTGGTCTCCCTGGCTGACAAGGTGCGCCGAGAGGGGCTCTTGTATCTTGAGAATGAGCTGCCTAACGTGGATGACAGCTTCATGCGCAAAGGAATTCAGCTTGTAGTGGACGGTACGGACCCGGAGTTGGTCCGCCAGATTATGGAGACCGAGATGTACGCCGTCCAGGAGCGTCACAATGTCGGCGCCAATATTTTCGAGGCCGCCGGGGGGTATGCCCCTACCATGGGTATCATCGGGACGGTGATGGGGCTGGTGCACGTGCTCAGCAACCTGGAATCACCGGAGGAATTGGGACCTTCCATCGCCCTCGCGTTTATCGCCACATTGTACGGTGTCGGCTCGGCCAACCTTTTATGGATTCCGATAGCAGGCAAGCTGAAGAATCTCAGCAAAAAAGAGGCCATGCTGCGTGAGATGATGCTGGAGGGAATCATGTCCATCCAGGCCGGCTACAACCCTGTATTGATCCGGGAAAGACTGACTGCTTTTTTGAAGCCGAAAAGCAGCGCCGGAGCGCAAGAATCTGAGGAGGAAGAATAGTTGTCAAGGAAGAAACAGCCCGAACCTGAAGGTAAAGCCGGCATGGAAAGGTGGCTGCTGACGTACTCCGACCTCATTACTCTGCTGATGATCTTTTTTGTCGTCATGTACGCCCTCAGCAGTATAAACTCAAAAAAATT
>NZ_MVQM01000093.1:0-13436 GCF_002067195.1 Pelotomaculum sp. PtaB.Bin117
TGTTTAAAAAATAGTTGATGAAATAAAACTTTTGGCGTCCTGAGCAATTGATTTGGACCAAATCTGGATAATCTTTCAGCGGCCTCCAGATCAGACAACCCTTTCTTGGGGTCAGTTTTAAAATGTGCCAAGATCTCTTTCTCGGTCAAGGCATACCATTGGCCGGGCAATACAATCACCCCTTGTCCTTTTTCCTGATTATTCCTAAACATATTCATATCACTTGAAATAAATACCATTATCACACAGCACCAAACAGTTGCAAAACTAATTATTTCTCAATGCACGGCTTTTGTTATAAAATAAAAAACAGACGTTAATCAGCGACAAATTGTTTTGGGAGGGGGAGCTAGGATGCCTTTTGACGGCCTTGTGCTGGCGGCGGTAACAAAAGAACTTGAGGAAAAGCTGGTGGGCGGGCGAGTTGAGAGAATATACCAGCCAAGTAAAGACGAGATCATCCTATTAATGCACCGGCAAGGATTCCGGGGCCGTTTAATTCTATCGGCAAACGCCCAAAACGCGCGTGTCCACCTAACTACTTCAGCCAGGGAAAACCCCGCCAGCCCGCCTCTCTTCTGCATGGTTTTGCGTAAATATCTGGAGGGCGGCCGCGTCATTGGCATTGAGCAGCCAGAACTGGAACGGGTTTTTTTAATGAGAATTGAGTCTAGAGACGAGCTGGGCAACCCTTCACCCAAGCACCTGATCTGTGAAACCATGGGCAAGCACAGCAATATCATCCTGCTTGATCCATTAAATAATTCTATAGTTGACGGTATAAAACGTTATTCACATGCTGTCAGCAGGTACAGAGAAGTTTTACCGGGACGTGAGTACCTGTTTCCGCCGCGTCAAAAAAAATTGAACCCTTATCAGGTTGACGAGGAGCAGTTCCGCCTTGCCTGCCTCAAATTGCCGCTGGAAACCACCCTTCCGGCGCTTCTGCAAAAATGCCTGGGGGGTATGAGCACCGTCACTTGCCGGGAAATTGTTTTTCGCGCCAATCTATCGCCGGACACTATCCTGGACCAGTGTGGCGATTATGAGTTCAGTTCACTGTGGAGAGCATTCCGCGAATTTATCGTGCCGGCCGGCAAGGGTTGTTTTGAGCCATGTCTAACAAGCAGTACGAAAGGAAGATTCGTGGATTTTGCCGCGATTGATTTGGCGCATACCGGGTTAATGAGAAAAAAAGGGGAAATGAACTTCCTGTTAGACCTTTTCTTTTCTGAATATGAAAAAGGGGAAAGAATTCAAAAAGAAAAAAAGATCATCCTAAGCTTGCTTAATAAAGAAATTAACAAGTTGGGGAAAAAGTTGGCGTTGCACACGAAAGGACTGGATGAAACCGCTGAGGCCGGTAAGCTGAAGCTGTACGGAGAATTGCTCACCGCGAATATTTACCGGTTGGAAAAGGGGATCCGGGAGGTGTCTTTAGAAAACTATCACGAAAACGGACCAGAGGTTGTTACCATACCTATTGATCCGCACCGTTCTCCGGCTGAGAATGCTCAGCTTTATTTCAAAAAATACTTGAAGTCCAAAAATACGCGTCTGGCGCTCATGTCACAGATTACCCGGACCCGCGAGTTACTGGAATATGTGGAAGGAGTCAAAACAGCCGTGGAGCAAACCGGCGCAATAGCCGATTTAGAAGAAATAAAACAGGAACTCATCGAACAGGGTTTTATCAAACAGCCGCTTACTTCAAGCGTCAGGAAAAAGAAGATGGAAAAACACAAACCGGTATTTTTATCTTTTCTTTCTTCAGAGGGTTTTCAGTTATTTGCAGGAAAAAACAACAGACAAAATGACTTTTTGACCTTGAAATTTGCGCGGGAGAATGACCTGTGGCTGCACACGAAAGACATTCCGGGCGCCCATGTGATTATCCGGACAGAGGGCAAGGAAGTACCCCAAACAACGTTGATGGAAGCGGCAAGTTTAGCGGCATTTTTTAGCAAAGCGCGGGAATCGGGTAATGTTCCTGTCGACTATACCAGAATAAAATATGTCAGTAAACCTAAAAACGCGCGGCCGGGAATGGTTGTTTATGAGCGACAAAAAACGATAATGGGCGCACCTGACGGGGAGTTGGTTGAGAGGCTCATTATCGTTAATAATAAGGAAGATTGATTAAGTTACTGATCAAATATTTCTGCTCCCCGGCTTTACCGCCGCGCCCCCTTTTTTGCATAACGGACATTCCTCCGGCGCATAGGATAATACCTCGGTTACCAGGAGCGCTTCAGTTTTTACGCCCAGGTCCAACGTTCCGTTGCTCCGGTCCACCAGCACTCCGGCGCCGGCGACCTCACCGCCCAGCTCCCGGACAACTTCGATTACTTCACGCACAGACCCGCCGGTGGTAATTACATCTTCCACAACCAGTACTTTTTCACCGGGTTTAATAGAAAAACCTCTCCTTAATTTCATGACGCCGTTTTCCCGTTCGGCGAACATACTGCGGACTCCAAGTGCCCGTGCCACTTCGTAGGACACAATGATCCCGCCCATGGCCGGACCAACGACCGCCGCAATCTTCTCGCCGGCAAACCGCCCGGCCAATTCCCGGCAAAGATATTCAGTATAACCGGGATGCTGCAAAACCATGGCGCATTGAAAGTACCTGTCGCTGTGACGACCCGAAGTCAGCAGGAAGTGGCCGTTGAGCATAGCTCCGGTTTCAAGAAATATTGACTGAACTTCATTCATTGTAAGCATCAATACACCTCTTTCTTAGGTATTCAGGAGTCGGAATTCAGAATATCTCGCGATAATAAATCATTTTCCTCATTCTTACTCCTATCTCCTAATTTCTATTTTCTATCTTTTGGCTTCTATCTTCTAACTTCTGATTTCTTCTATCTCTTTCAGAATAGCCCTGGCCGCCTGCGCCGGATCGGGAGACGCGGTAACCGGCCTTCCCACCACCAGGTAAGTGGCGCCCTGCCGCACAGCTTCACCGGGAGTCATGATCCTTTTCTGGTCGTTTGCCATTACTCCCGCCGGCCGCACGCCGGGAGTAATAATAACAAAATCATTTCCGCACGCTTTCCTGATCGCCGTAATTTCATGAGGCGAAGCGACCACACCGTCCAGTCCGGCTTCATTAGCCATCTTCGCCCATAAAACGACTCGCTCTTGAATAGAACCGGGAACCCCCATCTCATTGTTGAACACTTGCTGGTCGATGCTTGTAAGAACAGTAACCGCGACCACCAAGGGGCGATTTATCCCGATCTTGACGGCTTCATCCCGCGCAGCTTTGACGGCTTCCCTCATCATCGCCATCCCCCCGGCTGCGTGCACATTGAGGATCGAGACCCCGTGCCTGGTGAGTACCCGGGCGGCTCCTGCCACGGTGTTCGGTATATCGTGCAGCTTTAGGTCAATAAAAACCGGAAAGTTTTTTTCTTTGAGAATGCGAATTGCTTCCGGACCTTCACAATTGTAAAGCTGCATGCCCACCTTAAAAGCACCGACATAAGGGCCTAACTTATTCGCCAAAATAGATGCTTCCTTAATTGTATCAACATCTAGAGCAATAATCAGTGGATTTTTAATTAATGACACTGTTTTACCTCCAAAATTAATACGGACGTTCTCATTGTATCAAATAATACTTTTTATGGTTTGTCAAACATAATATGGCTAAGTTGTTATTTACATCTTACATATTTGTTAATTTTATGTTATAATATTTTTTACTAATAGTAAGGATTACATTTCCTGACTGAATGGCATTATATCACAAATAATATAACGCCGTAAGGGGGTTTATCCATGGAATCTGCTACTGGTCAAAACAATAGCGAGAAAAACAACTTGGGTAAAGTATGGGTAAAAGAAGGGAAAATATTCGTAAAGAACCCTGGTGAAAACGGAAAATTACCTACGCTCACTCCATGTAACGGCATAGAACTTTTGATTAACGGAACAAAAATTGAAGAAAAAACTACCGTTAGTGAAAAAGATATCATCGAATTAAAAACTGAAACAAGAGAAGAAGAAAAGGGAATGTATCAGTTAAAGATTTCCTCCAGCGGTTTGGAGGCCGTGCTTGAAATGAAGACAAGTATTATTAACCGTCAATATGTGCAGGATAACGAACCTGTAAACGACTTAATGTTGAGACTATCCAGCGAGAGTGAAGAAGTTTGTCCTTTCACCCTGGCTGATATAATGCAGGAGATTTCGAAAAAAAATATTAATTACGGGGTAAAGCACAATGTTGTCCACGACTTACTGGCAAAACCGGAAAGCGGAACGTATGTCATAGCCGAAGGCGATCCTCCAGGAACTACAGTAGATGAAAAAGTTGAACTAACTTTTCAGAAAAAATCAGACGGTGAAAAAGCTGATCAAAAGATTGATGATAGTAAAGTAAATTTTCGCGATATGGTTGAAATACTTTCAGTTGATCCGGGCACGCTGCTGGCGGTTAAACATCCGGGAGTCCAGGGAACCATAGGAAAAAAGGTCACAGGCGACATCATCGCCCCGGCCAAACCCCAGGTTTGGGAATTCTCCGCCGGCAAAGGAGCGGAAGTCACTTCCGACGGCAGCAAGGTAACAGCTAAGATTAGCGGTAGTCCTGTGGTAAAGAGACTTGGCAACAAATATATAATTGATGTTAACCCTGTGCTGCAAAAAAGAGGTGATGTTGATATCTCATCCGGCAATATCCGTTTCAAAGGCGACATAGTAATACAAGGCACTGTCCGTGAGGGCATGTCCGTGCAGGCATCGGGCAAAGTCGACATTCACGGTATGGTTTACGAGGCTAACATCAGCGCCCTGGATGGAATTAGTGTAAAACAAAATCTTACCGGCAGCAACCTGGTAGCCGGGGGAAATAACACATTTTACCATAATTTTTTTAAAATACTTAACCCTATTCATTCCGACTTGACTGAAATTTGCAAACTGCTTCCCGGACTTGCCCAGCACCCGCAGTTGAAGGGTGTTAAAACCGGCCAGTTAGTCCAGGTTTTAATTGACAAGAAATACTCCCGTGTTCCCAACCTAATTAACGAGTTGTTCAAATTTACCGGTGACAACTCATTAGGTCTGCCTCAAGAAATAACAGAACTAATGGTGGATATCGGCAGGTATCTCAGGGGTTTAAATTTATTGAAAATTGAGTCGCCTGATTGTTTGCAAAGCATCCTCCAAAAAATGGACGCGGCGCATGAGGTCATAAATAGTATGGCTCAGAAAAAAGCCGGTGTCTCTTTCGCGTATGCCGTAAACAGTAAAATCGAGGCTTCCGGGGATGTAAAAGTAAGTGGCCGCGGTTGCATTAATACCTCTATTCGCGCCGGCGGTAATGTAAACGTTGTCGGCGTGTTCCGCGGCGGTGAAATAACAGCCGGGGGCGACGTTATTATCAACGAAGCAGGCTCCGAGTTGGGCGCTAAAACGCTGATCAGGACGGATGAAAAAAGAAAAGTCTACATTAATAAAGCCAATGAAGGTGTACGCATTCAAATTGGCGATCGCCAAATCAGCTTCCCCTCGATGCAGAGCAATATCAAAGCAGAGTTAAATAAAGACGGCGCGATGTCCGTTTCAAAAAATAAGCGCATTGCCAAATAGAAATAGAATTATCTATTGACATGCTGCTTAATTTTTTATAAGCTTAGTAAGGATAAACACCTTGAAATCGGTCCCGTGAGACCGGTAAGGATTCATAGAAATGGTTAAATGAGGCCAACTATGCCTGCTTACCGGTTGTGAGCAGGTTTTTTACTGCAGTTTACCGCCCGGCAAGTTGATTGTGCCGGCATGTGTTAGAGTTCATTATAAAACACCGGAGGTTTGGCATGATCAAAGAGAAAGCGCAGATCCTGGACAAAGAAGGGATCCGCCGCTCTTTAACCCGCATCGCCCATGAAATAATTGAGCGCAACAAGGGTATAGATAACCTGGTTTTGATTGGTATCCGCCGCAGGGGGGCTCCTTTGGCAGAGCGTCTCGCCGAAAGGATCAAGGAGATCGAAGGGTGTACGACACCGGTTGGCATTCTGGATATCACTCTTTACCGCGATGACCTGACTACTCTAGCCCATCAACCTCTGGTCAGATCAACGGAAATCCCCTTCCCTGTTTCCGGTAAAAAAGTGATCCTGGTGGATGACGTCATCTTTACAGGCCGCACCATAAGAGCCGCCCTTGACGCGGTGATGGATCTGGGACGACCTAAAGTAATTCAACTAGCTGTTCTTGTTGACAGAGGCCACCGCGAATTGCCTATCAGATCCGACTATATCGGTAAAAATGTACCAACTTCCAGCAAAGAATCAGTATTAGTACGTTTAACCGAGATAGACGGTGAGGACAAAGTGGTAATATTCGAGCCTCCTGGCTAAATTAAAAATCAGGTCGTCAATCTGACGACTATCCGGCTCCATCCTAATAAAGTACGGTCCTGTGAGGCCGGAAAGGGAACAGGTTCCGGAAAGCTTCCCTTTTTAAGGCCCCAACCCGGTAATAAACCAGACAGGGGTCTTTATTTTTGAGCTTAGGAGGTAAGACAAAAAAATGGGACTCAGTGGCAAAGATTTACTTGGCCTGCAGTTTGTTCCGGTTGAGGAAATAAAATTAATTCTGAATACTGCCGTGCCGATGAAAGAGATAATCAAAAGACAAATTAAAAAAGTGCCTACCCTGCGTGGCCGTTCCGTAGTTACTGTTTTCTACGAGGCCAGCACTCGCACCAGGGTCTCCTTTGAACTGGCGGCCAAGTACTTGAGTGCGGACACCGTTAATATTGCCGCAGGCACCAGCAGTGTCAGCAAGGGAGAAGGGCTAAAAGACACCGCCCGTACCATCGCCGCCATGGGTGCGGATGTGGTGGTGCTCCGACATCCGATGGCCGGCGCGGCTGATATGCTTGCCCGGACAATTGGCGCCCCGGTGATTAATGCCGGAGACGGTGCCCATGAACACCCCTCCCAGGCTCTGCTGGATCTGTTCACGGTGCGAGAGAAAAAGGGCCGTTTGGAAGGGCTGAAAGTAGCAATCATCGGTGATATATTGCATAGCCGGGTAGCCCGCTCCGATATCTGGGGTTTCACCAAAATGGGAGCCGAGGTAAGATTGTCGGGGCCGGCTACACTGCTCCCACAGGAAACAGAAAGAATGGGTGCGATAACTTGCGCCAGTATTGAGGAAGCTCTGACCGGCGCTGATGTAATCAATATTCTTCGGATTCAAAAGGAAAGGCAGCAACAGGGATTATTCCCCGGGCTGCGCGAATACAGCCAGCTTTTTGGGATAAATAAAGAGCGTCTCAAACTAGCCGCGCCGGACGCGCTGGTGATGCACCCAGGTCCGATGAACCGCGGCGTGGAAATTGCCCCGGAGGTGGCGGACGGAGTTCAGTCCGTTATTAATGAACAAGTAACTAACGGGGTGGCGGTGCGCATGGCCTTGCTTTACCTACTGACGGGAGGTGGTAACCAGCATGAAATTACTCATTAAAGGCGGAACGGTAATCGACCCTGCCGCAGGAAAAGTTGTCGAAAAGGACATTTTGCTCGCTGACGGCAAGATCGCTGAAACAGGAACCGATTTGAGCGCCGGCGGCGTTGAAGTGCTGGATGCGGGCGGCAAGCTGGTGGCGCCGGGTTTGATTGACATGCATGTGCACTTGCGCGAGCCTGGATTTGAAGCCAAAGAAACCATTTTCAGCGGCACCCGCGCCGCAGCCCGCGGAGGCTTTACCACTGTGGCCTGCATGCCCAATACCAATCCGGTGGCCGATAACGCCGCGATCATTGCATATATAAAAGATAGAGCACGTGCCAAGGGAGCTGTAAATGCTTTTCCTATAGGCGCTATTACCAGAGAAAGCAAAGGCGAGGAACTGGCTGAAATGGGTGATATGAAGGAAGCCGGCGCGGTAGCGTTCTCCGATGACGGGATGCCCGTGATGAACGCCGGATTGCTGCGCAGGGCCATGCAGTATGCCCGGATGCTGGGTCTGACAATAATTTCCCATTGTGAAGACAAAAATCTCTCCGCCGGCGGGGCGATGCATGAGGGATATATGTCCACCGTACTTGGCTTAAAAGGCATCACGTCTTCCGCGGAAGACGTGATGGTGGCCAGGGACATTCTGCTGGCTGAAGAAACCGGTTGCCGCCTGCACATCGCTCACGTCAGCACTGCCGGGTCCGTCCGGCTGATCCGCGCGGCCAAAGCCAGAGGCGTCAAAGTTACCGCCGAGGTCACGCCTCACCACTTCAGCCTGACCGCCGAGGCAGTGGCCGGTTACGATACATCCACTAAAGTTAACCCGCCGTTGCGCACTGCCGCCGATGTGGCCGCGGTAAAGGAAGGGCTGGCCGACGGGACTATCGACGTTATTGCCACCGACCATGCTCCACACACTGTCGAGGAGAAAGATGTTGAATATGAACTCGCTCCCTTTGGTCTGGTGGGTCTGGAAACAGCGGTAGGCTTGGTTTGGACCGAACTTGTCGCTACCGGCGCGCTAACGCCTTTACAGGCAATAACTAAGCTGACCATAAACCCGGCCTCAATACTAGGACTCTCCAAAGGCACATTAATGACCTGCGCCGACGCCGACATTACCATTATTGACCCGGAGATTTCCTGGACAGTAGAACCGGCGCAGTTTGCCGGCAAAGGCCGGAACACCCCTTTCACCGGTCGCCTTTTAAAGGGCCTGCCCTATGCAACGATAGTGAGCGGCCGGATAGTAATGCGTGATGGAATCATTAAATAACCATAATTAAAAAGTTAAATAATCTTTCTTTTAAATATATGCCCCAAATATTGCGGAGGTGTTATTATGCAAGCAGTACTGGCCCTGGAAGACGGCACCGTTTTTACCGGCGAGGCTTTTGGCGCGACAGGTGAAAGATGGGGAGAAGTAGTTTTCAATACCGGGATGACCGGCTACCAGGAGGTGCTCACCGACCCTTCCTATTGCGGCCAAATCGTTGTGATGACCTACCCCTTAATCGGCAACTACGGCATCATGAAAGAGGACTTTGAGTCAAAAAAGTCATACGTCCGCGGCTTTGTCGTGCGGGAGGAGTGCGAGCGGCCCAGCAATTGGAGACTTTCCGAAATTATTGACAGTTTTTTAAAAAAAGAAAATGTGATTGGCATAGCTGGTATTGATACCCGGGCTCTAACCAGACGTCTCCGCAGTTTTGGCACCATGCGCGGCATCATCAGCACCGGCGTTGCCGATGTGCAGTCACTTGTGGAGCAGGCGCGCATCTGTCCTCATCTCACCGGCCAGGATCTGGTCCCAACTGTGGCCACCACGGAAATTTATACCCTGCGGGGTGACGGCCACCGCGTTGTCTTGATGGATTTCGGCGCGAAGCTGAATATTATTCGCTGTCTTCAGGAGCGCAATTGCGAAGTGGCAGTTGTGCCCCCAAATACAACAGCCGCCGACATTCTGGCCTTGCACCCGGCCGGGGTGATGCTCTCCAACGGTCCCGGCGACCCTACCGACGTGCCTTACGCGATTGAAACGGTACGCGAATTAATCGGCAAACTTCCCGTTTTTGGCATTTGTCTCGGCCACCAGATTCTGGGCCTTGCTTTGGGTGCCAAGACCTATAAAATGAAGTTCGGCCACCGGGGAGCCAATCACCCGGTGAAGGATCTGGAAACCGGACGGGTTTACATTTCCTCGCATAATCATGGATTCTCAGTTGATGAGGAATCAATGAAAGGGCTGGACATTGTCGTCTCCCACCGCAACCTGAACGACGGCACGGTGGAAGGTCTGAAGCACAAATATCTGCCGGTTTTTTCCGTGCAATACCACCCCGAAGCCTCACCCGGACCAAGGGACTCGGAATATATCTTCGAACAATTCCTGGCTATGATGGATAAGGGGGCGAGGTAACATGCCGCTTAAAAAAGGCATCAACAAAGTAATGGTTATCGGCTCCGGTCCCATTATTATCGGTCAGGCTGCCGAGTTTGACTACGCCGGCACCCAGGCCTGCCGTTCCTTGCGGGATGAAGGAGTGGAAGTGGTTCTGGTCAACTCCAACCCGGCCACGATCATGACAGACGCCAACATGGCTGACCGGGTTTATATCGAGCCCTTGACGCCTGAATTTGTGGCCAGAGTGATCCGGCAGGAGAAACCGGACGGCCTGCTTCCCACCCTGGGCGGGCAGGTAGGCTTGAACATGGCCTTGCAACTCGCGGAAAACGGTGTTCTGGCCAAAGAAGGAGTGCAGCTTCTGGGCACCTCTCTGGAAGCAATCAAGCGCGCCGAAGACCGGGAATTATTTAAGGAAATGATGCAGACAATCGGGGAACCTATTCCCGAAAGCATAATTGTATCAACGCTGGAAGAAGCTGAGAACTTCGCCCGCGAAATCGGGCTGCCTTTAATCGTGCGCCCGGCCTATACTCTCGGCGGCACCGGCGGCGGTATCGCATACACTATGGATGAGCTGCGCAACATCACCACCAGAGGTTTAAAATACAGCATCATTGACCAGGTGCTGATTGAGCGTTGCGTGGTAGGCTGGAAGGAATTGGAGTACGAGGTGATGCGGGACAGCGCCAATAACTGCATCACCATCTGCAACATGGAAAACATAGATCCGATGGGTATCCATACCGGAGACAGCATTGTGGTGGCACCCTCCCAAACCCTGAGTGACAAAGAATACCAGCTGTTAAGAACGGCATCGCTGAAGATTATCCGCGCTCTGGGTATTGAAGGCGGCTGCAATGTGCAATTTGCCCTGGACCCCGCCAGTTTTCAATATTACGTAATCGAGGTCAACCCCAGGGTTTCCCGTTCTTCAGCCCTGGCTTCCAAGGCTACCGGCTACCCGATTGCCAAAGTAGCGGCTAAAATTGCCCTGGGCTTGACCCTGGACGAGATTAAAAACGCAGTTACCGGTAAGACCTATGCTTGTTTTGAACCGGCATTGGACTATGTGGTTATCAAATACCCCCGCTGGCCGTTTGACAAGTTTGCCCTGGCCGACCGGGAATTGGGCACTCAGATGAAGGCCACCGGAGAGGTGATGGCGATCAACCGTACTTTTGAAGGCGCGCTTTTAAAGGCCGTCCGCTCTTTGGAAATCGGGCTGGATTATTTGAAACTGCCTGGAGCGGAATTATTAAGTTCCGAGGAGCTTGAAGCCAAACTGGCCTGCGCGGAAGATGAACGTCTTTTCCTTGTCGCCGAAGCTTTACGCCGGGGCTTGACCATTGAACGGGTTCATGAAATTACCAAGATAGACCGCTTTTTTCTTGATAAAATCCAGGGTATCCTGCAGCTTGAAAATGATATTTGCCGCACATCTGCAGACGGCATATCCCCTGCCCTGCTGGAACAAGCCAAGAAATTTGGCTTTTCCGACGCCCACTTGGCCAAGCTGACCGGACTGGATCAATGTGAAATAAGAGCCAGACGCAAAGAAAACGGGATTTTGCCCACTTTTAAAATGGTGGATACCTGCGCCGCCGAATTTGAAGCTGAAACGCCCTATTATTATTCTTCATACGATCAAGAAGATGAATCCCAGGCCACATCCCGGCGCAAGGTTATGGTGCTGGGCTCCGGCCCGATCCGGATCGGACAGGGTATCGAGTTTGACTACTGCTCGGTGCACTCTGTCTGGGCGCTGCGGGAAGAAGGATTTGAAGCGATTATTGTCAATAATAACCCCGAAACAGTGAGTACTGATTTCGACACCGCCGACAGGCTCTACTTTGAGCCTTTGGTCACGGAGAATATTTTAAACATCTTGGACCGGGAAAAACCTGAGGGAGTGATTGTGCAGTTCGGCGGACAAACAGCCATAAACCTGGCCAAACCTCTTGAAAACGCCGGAATCAAGATACTGGGAACTACTGTGGAAGATATTGACCGGGCCGAAGACCGCGAACGGTTCGACAGCCTGCTGATTGAGTTGGGTATACCCAAACCGCCCGGCCGCACTGCTTTTTCGGTGGATGAAGCAGTCATAATCGCTTCCGAGATCGGGTTCCCGGTGCTGGTGCGACCCTCTTATGTCCTGGGCGGCCGGGCCATGGAGATTGTTTACAACAATGACGAGCTGTTGAATTACATGGCCACAGCGGTCAAGATTACACCCGAGCACCCGGTGCTGGTGGATAAGTACCTCTTTGGCAAGGAACTGGAGGTTGATGCCATTTCCGACGGAGTGGATATTCTGATTCCGGGCATCATGGAGCATATTGAGCGGGCGGGTGTTCATTCCGGCGACAGCACCGCGGTCTATCCGCCACAGACACTGAGTCCAAAGATAAAAGAACAAGTTGTTGATTATACCATCAGACTGGCCCGGGCTTTAAACGTTAAAGGTCTGATAAATGTTCAGTACGTGCTGCATGATAACGGAATTTATGTGCTTGAGGTCAATCCCCGGTCCAGCCGTACTGTGCCATATCTGAGCAAAATTACCGGTATTCCGATGGTAAACCTGGCCACAAAAATTATTATGGGCGGTACTTTAAAGGGAATGGGCTACCACAGCGGGCTCTATCCTGAAAGTAATGTTATCGGGGTGAAAGCTCCAGTTTTCTCCTTTGCCAAGCTGCTCCAGGTGGATATTTCCCTGGGTCCGGAAATGAAGTCTACCGGAGAGGTCATGGGCGTCGACCATGACTTTAAGGTAGCTCTGTTCAAAGCAATGGTCGCGGCCGGGAGCATGTTTCCGAAAAAAGGAACTGTTCTGGTCACCATTGCCGACCGGGATAAAGAAGAAGCCCTGCCGATCATCCAGAGCCTGGTAAACTTGGGCTACCGTATCCTGGGCACTTCCGGAACCGCGGCGCTGCTCAGGGAGGCCGGCCTGCCGGTGGAACAAGTGAAGAAGGTTCATGAGGGTTCCCCGCATATTGTTGACTTGATCCGGGCAAATAAAATCAACCTGGTGATCAACACCTTAACCAAAGGTAAAGCGCCCGAGCGGGACGGCTTCCAAATCCGCCGGGCGGCAGTTGAATACGGTGTTCCCTGCCTGACATCGCTGGATACCACCCGGGCAGTCCTTGATGTGCTAGCGGGAGAAAAGGAAAAAGAACATAACAGACTGGTACCGCTGCAGGAATACATGCAGTAAGAGCGGCTAATGGTTAATAGTTGGTGGTTGTTAGTTAAAATAATCGATTGTGTGAGATACAAAACTTGATTATGGATGTTTATTCCATAATATGTGGTGTGGAGGGAAAAAATTGTCGCCGGTTGCCGACGCGAAAGTTATAAAGCAAAATATGATAGCGCCAGGTCATTTCAGATTATACCTGTTTGCGCCGGAAATTGCTGAAGCGGCGAGACCGGGGCAATTCGTGCACGTACGCTGCGGGCATACTTTAGACCCGCTGTTGCGCAGACCGGTCAGCATCCACGCCGTGGATCGGGAAAAGGGCGAGGTTAT
>NZ_MVQM01000094.1:0-23024 GCF_002067195.1 Pelotomaculum sp. PtaB.Bin117
GTTGCTGAAGCCAGTAAACAGCAGGGGGATCAGGATCGCGCTTTACAAAGCCGGCGTAAACAATATTAATAATAATGTGGTCATTAGAAATGCCATGCTGTTTCATTTTAAGCAACATGGTATAAATGTCACCAGTCTGCATGGCTGGCATCGCTAAATTGAATACTCTAAAACTACGCTTTTCTTTTTCCGCCATTTCATTTAAATAATATGATATTGATTTATCTGAAGGACCGGGATTGCTATATGCGACTGAATCGCCAAGAATTACCACGTAATCTTTTAGATGTTCTTTTTCTATAATAATTTTAACTTGTTCAAGCACGGTATCTATATTTGTGGTGCGATTCTTTACAAAATCATAATTCAGTCGATTATCGTAAATAATGCTGGCAGGAATAAAGTAGGGTAAACATAACTGAATAACTAGCAAATAGATCATAAAGTATATTATGGTTTTAAAATATCTTAAATGTAGCATTTGCTTACCTGTAAGATTAATAGTAATGTGTGGATAATTGGAAAATTTTATATAATATTAAATCATCATGTATTGTATAGAATTTTTTTAAATAACGCAAGCAATATTTTTATAGATAAATACTGAGTGTCTGCCGTATATATATATATATTATATTAGCTTATTATAAGGTTGGATATGATTGAATGGTTTCGGAAGAGGGATAGAAATCAACCGGTAAACTGAGAATAAACAATCGTTTTCAGGATAATTGTCAAATAGTCCAGAATCAAAAGACGGGGAGGCCGGGATTGCCCCGTCTTTTATCTTGTACAGAACATACTTTTGGCATCTTGCTCCTTATGGTATACTATTGATAAATAAATTAATAATTTAGAAGGTAAAATAATGCGGCCATTTCGGTTGAAATCGGAATACAAACCCATGGGGGACCAGCCCAAGGCTATCTCCGCCCTGGTAGACGGCTTACGGAAAGGTTATCAGGGACAGGTCTTGCTGGGTGCTACCGGCACCGGTAAAACGTACACGATAGCCCAGGTGATCCAGGCTGTCCAGCGGCCGGCTTTGATCCTGGCGCCGAACAAGACTCTGGCTGCCCAGCTTTGCGGGGAGTTTAAAGAATTCTTTCCAGACAACGCGGTGGAGTATTTTGTCAGTTATTACGACTACTACCAGCCGGAAGCCTATATTCCCCATACGGATACATACATTGAGAAGGACTCGTCTGTCAACGAAGAAATAGATAAATTGCGCCACTCGGCCACCTGCGCTCTCTTTGAGCGGCGGGACGTGATTATCGTGGCCAGTGTTTCATGTATTTACGGTTTGGGTGACCCGGAGGAATACAGCACGCTGGTGCTTTCCCTGCGCCAGGGTGAAAGCTATGACCGGGACGCCGTCCTGCGCAAACTGGTGAGCATTCAGTACGAGCGCAACGATATTAATTTTATCCGGGGCAAGTTCAGGGTGCGGGGCGATGTTGTTGAAATTTTCCCGGTTTCAGCCACGGAAAAAGCAATCAGAGTGGATTTCTACGGTGACGAAGTGGAAAGGATGCTGGAGTTCGACGTGCTGACCGGGGAAATTCTCGGGGAGCGCAAGCATGTGTCTATCTTTCCGGCCAGCCACTACGCCACCTCTAAGGAAAGGATGGACCGGGCTGTCATATCCATAGAAACTGAGTTGGAAAAACGGCTGGCCGAGCTGCGCTCTAAAGAAAAACTGCTGGAGGCGCAGCGTTTGGAGCAGCGCACCAGCTACGATCTGGAAATGATGCAGGAAATGGGGTTTTGCAGCGGGATTGAGAACTATTCGCGGCATCTGACGGGCAGGGCGCCGGGACAGGCCCCCTATACCCTGCTGGACTACTTTCCCAAGGATTTTATCATGTTTATCGACGAGTCCCATGTTACGGTACCGCAGGTGGGCGGCATGTACGAGGGGGACCGCTCCCGCAAGCGGTCCCTGGTGGAGCATGGCTTCCGGCTGCCTTCAGCTTTCGACAACCGCCCGCTGACTTTTCCGGAATTTGTGGAACGGTTGAATCAAGTTGTTTACACTTCCGCCACACCCGGTCCTTACGAGTTGAAAAACAACGCCCAGGTGGTTGAGCAGATTATTCGCCCCACCGGTTTGGTGGACCCGGAAGTAGCTATCCGGCCCACCAAGGGGCAGATTGACGACTTGTTGCAGGAGATCCAACTGCGGGTGCAAAAACAGGAAAGAGTGCTGGTGACTACGCTGACCAAGAAAATGGCCGAAGACCTTACGGATTATTTCCGTGAGGCGGGGGTCAAAGTGCGCTACCTGCACTCGGATATAAATACCATCGAGCGCATGGAAATACTGCGCGACTTGCGGCTGGGAGTTTTTGACGTTTTGGTGGGCATCAACCTGTTAAGAGAGGGCCTGGACCTTCCCGAGGTGAGCCTGGTAGCCATCCTCGACGCCGACAAAGAAGGCTACCTGCGCTCCGAGCGTTCCTTGATCCAGACCATCGGCCGGGCGGCCCGCAACGCCGAAGGCAAGGTGATTATGTACGCGGACAAGGTCACCGGTTCGATGAAGACAGCCGTCAATGAAACTGAGCGCCGCCGGAAAATACAAATTGAGTATAACAAAAAGCATGGAATTACTCCGGAAACCGTCCGCAAGGCGGTGCGGGACGTGATCGAGGCCACCCGGGTGGCGGAACCGAAAGCAGTTTATGAAGCCGGACCGCGTGCGGGTAAGAAGATGAAAAAGACCGAGTTGAAAAAATATATCGCCTCGCTGGAAAAAGAGATGCAGGGGGCGGCGCGCCGGCTTGCTTTTGAACAGGCGGCGCAGCTGAGGGATATTATTATCGAATTGCGGCTTCAGCTTAGGGGCGAGAAGGGCGTCAGGCCGGCAGTAGCGGAAGAAGTGTCCGCAACAGATATGGTTAATCGTTGAAATATTATTACATTGAGAGCGGAGAATACCATTAAGGATAATTGAATTTAGTATGGAATGTGTTACCTATGAAAGGATGAATTAAAGCGCAATATAAAGTGGTTAAGCTAGCCAGTAAAGGTCAAATGACTCTGACGAAGCGTATATCTTAATGGAGAAGAGATTATTTTAAAAAAGGTGAAAAATATTGTCACGATAACTATCTGGCTGAGGGTGGACCGCCACTTTGTCCAGTATGGCTTTAATGTTTTGCTGTTAAAAGCCGTTACTGAATAAAGGTGATTCATCTTTAATTATTAATGGTATAGTAGGAGTTTTTTTATGCTTGACAAAATCTTAATCAAGGGCGCGCGCGTCCACAACTTGAAAAATATTGATGTTGAGATTCCCCGCGACAAGTTTGTGGTGATCACCGGCTTATCGGGCTCCGGCAAGTCCTCGCTGGCTTTTGACACTATTTACGCCGAGGGGCAGCGCCGTTATGTGGAATCTCTTTCAGCTTACGCCCGCCAGTTTCTGGGACAAATGGACAAGCCGGATGTGGATTACATCGAAGGGCTTTCCCCGGCCATATCCATCGATCAGAAGACCACCAGCCACAACCCGCGCTCTACGGTGGGCACGGTGACGGAAATTTATGATTACTTGAGGCTGCTCTACGCCAGAATAGGACGCCCTCACTGCCCCCGCTGCGGTAAGTTGATCACCCGGCAGGCGGTGGAGCAAATGGTGGACCGCCTGGCTTCCCTTCCGGAAGGCACGCGCCTGCAGATCCTCTCGCCGGCAGTGCGCGGCAAAAAAGGCGAACATGTGAAAGTTATTGAAGACATCCGCCGGAACGGTTTCGTCAGGGTCAGGGTGGACGGCGAGGTGCTGGACACCTCAGGGGAAATCAAGCTGGACAAGAACAAGAAGCACACTATCGAGCTGGTGGTGGACCGTATTATCGTCCGGCCGGGCTTCGAGAGACGGCTCGCCGATTCGCTGGAAACCGCCCTCAAGCAAGGCGGCGGCCTGGCGGTGGCGGTAGTCGGCGGAACGGAAGAAATCACCTTCAGCGAGAATTTTGCCTGTGTCGATTGCGGCATCAGCATAATGGAAATTACACCGCGCCTGTTCTCTTTCAACAGCCCTTACGGGGCCTGTCCCGAGTGCACCGGGTTGGGTTTCAAGAAAGAGATCGACCCGGACCTGGTTATACCCGACCGGCGCAAGTCCATTGCCGGCGGGGCGATTGAAGGCTGGTCCAAAGGCGGCTACTCTTATCAGTTTCTGGAGGGAGTGGCGCGTCACTACGGCTTCAGTGTGGATACTCCGCTGCAAGAACTGGCGCCGGAACACCTGGACATTATCTTGTACGGAACGGGCGGCAACCGGATTCATTTTATTTTGCAGAATGATTTTTACGGCCGCAGACACGAAATGTACGTGCCCTTTGAAGGGGTGATTAACAACCTGTCCCGCCGCTATAAGGAAACGGCGTCGGAGCACCAGCGGGAGGAAATTGAAAACTACATGAGCAGCCGCCCCTGCCCGGCTTGCGGCGGCGCCAGGCTCAAGCCGGAGGTGCTGGCGGTGAAAGTGGGGGACCGCTCCATTACCGAGGTCACCCGCTTTTCGGTGCTGGAGGCGCGGGATTTCTTCAGCACGCTGGATTTAACCGGGCGGGAAAGAATGATTGCCCGGCAGGTTTTGAAGGAAATTAACGAGCGCCTGGGGTTTCTGGTAAATGTGGGGCTTGATTATCTTACCCTGGATCGGGGGGCGGGAACCCTTTCGGGCGGCGAGGCGCAGCGAATCAGGCTGGCCACGCAGATCGGCTCCGGGCTGATGGGTGTGCTCTATATCCTGGACGAGCCGAGCATCGGGCTGCACCAGCGGGACAACCAGCGCCTGCTCCGCACGTTGGAACGCCTGCGCGACCTGGGAAATACGTTGATTGTTGTAGAGCATGACGAAGATACAATGCTTGCCGCCGACCATATCATTGATATCGGCCCCGGCGCCGGGGTGCACGGCGGCCGGCTGGTGGCGTCCGGCAGTTATCAGGATATTGTTGACAATCCGGATTCAATTACCGGTCAGTACCTGAGCGGCAAGAAGGCCATCCCAATGCCCTTTTCCCGCCGCCAGGCCAACGGCAAGGAAGTGGTGGTGGCGGGAGCGGCGGAAAACAACTTGAAAAATATTGATGTGTCGTTCCCGCTGGGCGTGTTTATCTGCGTGACCGGGGTCTCCGGATCGGGCAAAAGCACCTTGGTGAATGATATTCTATACAGGAAACTGGCGCAGGAGCTGCACCGGGCGAGGACTCAGCCCGGGCGCTGCCGGGGCGTCGACGGCATCGAACACCTGGATAAAGTAATTGATATCAACCAGTCTCCCATCGGGCGCACGCCCCGGTCCAACCCGGCCACTTATACCGGAGTATTCAATGATATTCGCGATCTTTTCGCCATGACGCCGGAAGCGAAGATGCGCGGTTATAAAGCCGGGCGTTTTAGCTTTAACGTCAAAGGAGGGCGCTGCGAGTCCTGCCAGGGAGACGGGATTATCAAAATTGAGATGCACTTCCTGCCGGATGTATATATACCCTGCGAGGTGTGCAAGGGCCTGCGCTACAACCGGGAGACCCTGGAGGTCCGCTACAAGGGCAGGAATGTTGCCGATGTGCTGGAAATGACGGTGGACCAAGCAGTGGAGTTCTTCAGGCAAATCCCGAAAATTCATCGCAAGCTGAAGACCTTGCAGGATGTCGGCTTGGGCTATATCCGCCTCGGGCAGCCGGCTACCACCCTTTCGGGCGGCGAGGCCCAACGGGTCAAACTGGCCACGGAACTGTCCAGACGTTCCAACGGCAAGACCTTTTACATCCTGGACGAACCCACCACCGGTCTGCATACCGCCGACATCGACCATTTGCTGAAAGTGCTGCACCGGCTGGTGGATGCCGGGGATACAGTGGTAGTGATTGAGCATAACCTTGATGTGATCAAAACTGCCGACTATATTATCGACCTGGGCCCCGAAGGGGGCAACATGGGTGGTGAGGTGGTGGCAACCGGCACTCCGGAAGAAGTGGCGGCAGTATCGGAATCATATACCGGGCAGTTTCTGGGTAAAGTCCTCGCCAGGGGACCACGGCAAAGGTTTTGGAGGGAAGTGGAGGAAGAACCGCCGGCGCTGAGCAAGAGTGTTGGTGAGTGAACTTATCAATTGGGGACATTCCTTAACCCCAAAGTTAGGCTATAAAGAGAGGGATGTCCCCTTTCCATCGGGGACATTCCTCTGACCCCAAAGAAAGGCTTTAGAGAGAGGTGTGTCCCCTTTCCTTAAAGGCGGTGGTAAATTGCAACTGGAAGAAAAACTGAAACTGCTCCCCGCCAAGCCGGGGGTTTACCTTTACCGTAACGCCGACGGTGAAATAATCTATGTAGGCAAGGCGCTATCGCTAAAAAATCGGGTTCGTTCTTACTTCCAGGCAGGCGCGCAGCACCAGCCCAAAACGAAGGTAATGCTGGAAAAAGTAGCCGGCCTGGATTATATTGTCACCGACTCCGAAGTGGAGGCGCTAATCCTGGAACAGAACCTGATCAAGGAACACCGCCCCCGCTACAACGTTTTACTTAAGGATGACAAAAGCTATCCGTATCTGAAAATTACGTTGAATGAAAGCTATCCGCGAGTGCAGATTACCCGCCGGCACGTTAAAGACGGGTCAAGATATTTCGGGCCTTACACCAGGGTGGGGGCGGTAAACGAAACCTTGCGCCTTCTGAAAAAGATCTTCCCATTCCGTTCCTGCAAGCAGCGTGAACCGGCAGCAAGAGAAAGACCCTGCCTGAACCATCACATCAAGCGTTGCCTTGGCCCTTGCTGCGGGCTTACGGACCGGGAAACATACCGGGCGATGATCAACGAGGTGTGTCTTTTCCTGGAAGGGCGGCAGGAGGATCTGATCAAACACCTGACGGCCAGAATGGAAGAAGCCGCGGGAAATCTCGAGTTCGAAAAGGCCGCCGTACTGCGCGACCAATTGCGGTCGGTGCGGGAAGTAATTGAAAAACAAAAGATTATTTCAAACGGCTTTGAGGATCAGGACGTTATAGCCATGGCCAGGGCATTTGACGAGGCTTGCGTAATGGTGTTTTTTGTGCGGGGCGGCAAGCTGATCGGGCGGGATCATTTCATCCTGAAAGGCACGGAAGACCTGAGCCGTGCCGAAGTGCTCGGCGCGTTTATCAAACAGTATTATACCGGTATTGATTTTATCCCCCGGGAAGTTCTCTTGTCCGAAAGCGTTGAGGAAGAGAAGGCGGTAATTGAAGAATGGCTTACCGGCAGAAAAGGGGTCAGGGTTTTCCTGAAAACGCCCAGCCGCGGGGAGAAAAAGAAATTGGTGGAGATGGTGGCCAAAAACGCTCTTTTAACTTTGGAGCAAGTACAGAGCGATGGTGCCGCCCAAGGTGAAGAAGCGGCGGCGGCCTTGACCGAACTGGCCGGCGCGCTGGCGCTGGAGCGGCCTCCCCGCCGGCTGGAATGCTATGACATTTCCAATACCCAGGGTACCGGCAGTGTTGCCTCGATGGTTGTTTTTGAGGAAGGAAAACCTGCCAGGGACCAGTACCGGCGCTTTAAAATCCGCACTGTTACAGGGCCGGACGACTATGCCTCCATGCAGGAAGTGCTCAGGCGGCGTTTTACCCGCGCCCTGGAAGAAAAGAAGCTTTTTAGCACGGGGCAAATTTCCAGCAAGGAGGCTAAATTTTACCGTTTGCCGGACTTGGTGATCGTGGACGGCGGCAAGGGACAGCTTGCTGCCGCCCGCCGGGTTATGCGGGAACTGGGATTGGAAAAAATACCGGCTTATGGCCTGGCCAAGGAGGAAGAGCTTCTTTTTGGCGAGGGACAGCCGGATCCGGTTGCTTTGCCCCCGGATTCCCGGGCGCTCTACTTGCTGCAGCGCCTGCGGGACGAAGCGCACCGCTTCGCGGTAACTTATCACCGGAACTTGCGGGGCAAGGCCGGGTTGAAGTCATTGCTGGATGAAGTGGAGGGCATCGGTGAGGTGCGCCGCCGCGCCCTGCTAAAGGCTTTTGGCAGTATTTCCGGGATCGAAAAAGCTTCGCTGGCGGATTTGACTGCCGTTAAAGGAATGAATAAAAAAGCAGCGCTCGCTATATATGCATTTTTCCGCAAGTGAAAAACTTGTTGAATTGATTTACTTCTTATCAATATATTGTATAATATTGGTACGGGGAGGATTTATGCAGAAATTTAAATTAATTGCGGCGGATTTGGACGATACTTTACTGGACGATAATTTGCGATTGACGGACCAGGTGAAGGAAGCTATTGTCGCTGTGCGGAACACAGGTGTTCAGTTTACCATCTCCACCGGGCGGATGTACCGCTCCGCGCTACCATACGCGCAGGAACTGGGACTGGATCTGCCGCTGATCACCTACCAGGGGGCGTTGGTGAAAAACGCCTTGTCCGGGGAAGTTTTGCTATACCATCCGCTGCCGGTGCGCTACGCAAGGGAGATCGTCTCCCGGGTGCACGAACTGGGCTATCATTTGAACGCATATCTGGACGACGTGCTTTATATGGAAAATAATACCCCGGAGGGCCACCGGTACAGTCAAGTTTCCGGTGTAAAGCCTGAACTGGTGGGGGATCTTTTAAAAATACTGGATCGTGATCCCACAAAAATAGTGACAATAGCCAGGGAGCAGCTGCTTGACCGTCTCGTCGAAGAGTTAATACCTAAATATGCCGGAAAAGTGCATATTGTCAAATCAAAGCCGTATTTTTTGGAGTTTTCCCACCCAAAAGCAACAAAGGGACACGCTCTTAAAGCCTTCGCCGGGCATTTTGAGATAAAAAGAGAAGAAATCATGGCTATCGGTGACAGTTATAACGACCTGGAGATGATGAAGTACGCCGGTTTGGGTGTCGCGGTTGCCAACGCCAGGGATGACATCAAGAAAAAGGCCGGATATGTGACCACCGCGCCGAACGGCGCCGGAGTAGTTGAAGCGATCGAGAAGTTTGTGTTGGGGAGGTGAGTTGCCTGCCGGAACATTAGGTAAAGGGTGCCGGCAGTGTTTGCCTTGATGGTTGTTTTTGAGGAAGGAAAACCTGCCAGGGACCAGTCGGCGCTTTAAAATCCGCACTGTTACAGGGCCGGATGACTATGCCTCCATGCAGGAAGTGCTCAGGCGGCGTTTTACCCGCGCCTTGGAGGAAAAGGAGCTTTTGCGCACCGGGCAGCTTTCCAGCAAGGGGGCTAAATTTTACCTTTTTGCCAGATTTAGGGATCGTTGACGGCGGCAAGAGGCAGCTTTCGCCGTCCGCCGGGTCATGCGGGAACTTGGTTTGGAAAGAATACCTGCTTACGGCCTGGCCAAGGAGGAAGAACTGCTTTTCGGCGAGGGACAGCCGGATCCGGTTTCCTTGCCCCCGGACTCCCGGGCGCTCCACTTGCTGCAGCGCCTGCGGGACGAAGCGCGCCGCTTCGCGGTAACTTATCACCGACTTGCGGGGCAAGGCCGGGTTGATTTACTTCTTATTGATATATTGTATAATATTGGTGCCGGGAGGATTTATGCAGAAATTTAAATTAATCGCGGCGGATTTGGACGATACTTTACTGGACGATAATGCGCGATTGACGGACCAGGTGAAGGAAGCTATTGTGGCTGTGCGGAACACAGGTGTTCAGTTTACCGTTTCCAGCGGGCGGATGTACCGCTCCGCGCTACCATATGCGCAGGAACTGGGACTGGATCTGCCGCTGATCACCTACCAGGGGGCGTTGGTGAAAAACGCCTTGTCCGGGGAAGTTTTGCTATACCATTCGTTGCCGGTGCGCTACGCAAGGGAGATCGTCTCCCGGGTTCACGAACTGGGCTATCATATGAACACGTATCTGGACGACGTGCTTTATATGGAAAATGATACCCCGGAGGGCCGCCGGTACATTCAAATTTTCGGTGAAAAGCCTGAACTGGTGGGGGATCTTTTAAAAATACTGGAACGTGATCCTACAAGAATAATGACGATAGCCAGGGAGCAGCTGCTTGACCGTCTCGCCGAAGAGTTAATACCTAAATATGCCGGAAAAGTGCATATTGCCAAATCAAAGCCGTATTTTTTGGAGTTTTCTCACCCAAAATCAACGAAGGGATACGCTCTTGAAGCTCTCGCCAGGCATTTTGGGATAAAAAGAGAAGAAATCATGGCTATCGGTGACGGTTATAACGACCTGGAGATGCTGGAGTACGCCGGCTTGGGCGTCGCGGTTGCCAACGCCAGGGATGACATCAAGAAAAAGGCCGGATATGTGACCACCGCGCCGAACGGCGCCGGAGTAGTTGAAGCGATCGAGAAGTTTGTGTTGGGGAGGTGAGTCGCCTGCCGGAACATTATGTAATCGGGGTTGACCTCGGCGGAACGAAGATCCACACCGCCCTGGCCGCCGGAGACGGCCATATTTTAGCGGAAACAAGAGTCCCTACCGAAACTAAAAATGGGCCGTCGCACGTGATTGGGCGAATTATCGCCACCGTTGAGCAAGTCCGGGCGCAGGCTGGAGTATCCTCTGATTTTATCGATGCTGTCGCGGTGGGTTCACCCGGTCCCCTGGACATTGCCAGTGGGGTGATTCATTTTGCGCCGAACCTTGGCTGGCGCGGTATTCCCTTGAAAAAACTCCTGCGGGAGCGCCTGCGGGCGAAAGTAATGATCGATAATGACGCCAATCTGGCTGCCCTGGGTGAACATGTTTACGGAGCCGGGCGGGGCATGGATAATATGGTTTACATAACTGTCAGCACAGGGATCGGCGGGGGGTTGATCCTGAACGGACGTCTTTATCACGGTGCCACGGACGGGGCCGGGGAGATCGGACATATCACCGTGCTGCCGGATGGGCCGCTCTGTGGCTGCGGCGGCCGGGGCTGTCTTGAGTCTGTTTCTTCAGGCACTGCTATCGCGCGGGAAGCCCGGCGCCTGGTGGAACGCGGCAAGGGATTAAATATCCTGGCCCGGGCCGGGAACGAACCGGACGGGATCAGTGCCGTTACAGTGGCTGAGGCCGCGGCGGGGGGAGATCCGGAGGCAGTTTCAATTATTTCCCATGCGGCACGTTTTTTAGGAGTCGGCGTGGCGAATTTGATCAATCTGCTCAACCCGGACATGATCGTGCTGGGCGGCGGCGTGATGGAAATAGGAGAGCCCATCTGGCAGGGTGTCAGGACGGAAGTTGAGGCCCGGGCTTTAGGCGCGGCGTGCGCTCATGTTCAGGTGGTGCCGGCCGGGCTGGGCAGGCGGTCCGGTGTGCTTGGCGCGGTGGCGCTGGCGCTTCAGTTGGACTGACTTGCGGAGCGCTGCTAACAGCACCCGGCGAAGCAAGGGTAACCGAACTGCGGCGCGAAACCAGCGGACTACCAACGTTACGTATTTTAGTATAATTAGCTTAGTGGATAATGGGCTTCTCCTATAATTAGCTTATTACCGCCTTTGCAATGCCGCTAGTTCGGCCCGAAGCGAGCCGTGGTGCTGTCGGCGCGGAATTAATTGGGGACATTCCTTCCCTGATTTTCGGAACAGCTTCGTTAATGTTTTAACCAAGCTTTGCCTGCGCGTTTACTTTGAGGGCGATTTTGAAAACGGCAATGGTGAATTCAGAATAAAAGCCGGGACCACTGATTATGCTATTGGTGGGAGGGGCTAAAGATGTATTTTTATGGCAAGGACGATTGGCGCACTTTTGAGCGCGGCGCCGAAAAAGAGTGGCTCGTAACAAACGGTATCGGCGGCTACGCTTCCAGTACAATTATCTGTGCCAACACCCGTAAATACCACGGATTGCTGATCGCCGCCCATAGCCCCCCCGGCAGCCGGGTGGTGCAGTTGGTGAAGTTGGACGAGCGGTTTGCCGCTGGCGGGCGTACCTATAACCTTGCTACGAACAGCACCGGTTCCGGGGTGAGTGAATCAGGTTTCATTCACCTGCAACAGGTTGAAGTTGATCCTTTACCCACGTTTACCTATAGTTTTACGGACATAATCCTGAAAAAAACAATTTTCATGATCTACGGTCAGAATACTACCGTTATTCTGTATCAAATTACAAACGGGGCTGGTCCCGGCGTTTTACGTTTGACGCCCATGGTGAACTGCCGGGGCCATCATTTTATAACTAACGCGGACCAGATTAACTTTGCCCAGAAACCGGTCAATGGCGGTGTCGCGGTAAAAGGACGGGAGGAAGTGCCCCCGTTGCTGCTCACTATCAGTGACGGCGCTTACAATTCTGTCGGCGACTGGTTCAAAGGCATGGCTTACCTGGAGGAAAAAGAGCGCGGAGAGAATTGCTTCGAGGATCACTACGTTCCCGGTTTTTTTGAGGTGCCCCTGGCCGCGGGTGAAGACAAAACTGTGGCTGTGTTCGCGTCGACAGTTGCACTCCACAGACCGGACGGCGAAAAGCTGCTTGATGAAGCAAGAGCCCGGCTGCGGGATTTGGAAAATCAAGCCGGTTATGGTGAAGCCTTTGCCCGCGTGCTGGTGCGGGCGGCGGACGCCTTTATCGTGCGGCGCCAGTCAACCGGCGCCAAAACGGTGATTGCCGGTTATCCCTGGTTTACCGATTGGGGCAGGGACACCATGATCGCCCTGCCGGGACTGACCCTGGTGACCAAGAGGTTTGAAGACGCGCGGGAAATATTGCTGACCTATGTCCGGCAATGCAAGAAGGGCCTTTTGCCGAACTGTCTCCCGGATGGGGATGAAGCTCCGCTTTACAACACTGTGGACGCTTCCCTCTGGTTTTTCCAAGCGGTATATAAATACTTGGTTTACACGGGCGATCTGGAGTTTGTCTATGACTTGGTTTACCCTGTACTGAAGGACATCGTCCACTGGTATATGGACGGAACCGATTACAATATCTTTATGGACGAAGACGGCCTGCTGAATGCGGGAACACCTGATGTTCAGCTGACCTGGATGGATGCCAAAGTTGACGGATGGGTCGTCACGCCACGGAACGGCAAACCCGTGGAGGTAAACGCCTTGTGGTACAATGCCGTCTGCGTGTTGGAAATCCTGGCCGCCGTCTACGGGGAGCAGCCGGCTTACCATTATTTGATTGACAGGATAAAGGAAAGCTTTACCGGCAGTTTTTGGAGTGAAAAAGAGGGTTATCTTTGTGATGTAATTTCACCTGAAGAAAAAGACTGGCGGGTCCGGCCGAACCAGTTGCTGGCGGTCAGCCTGCCCTACAGCATGCTGACCGGAGAGCAGGCGCGCCGGGTTGTGCGCAAAGTTTGGCAGGAACTCTATGTTGCTTATGGCATCCGCAGCCTTTCTCCGGAATACGGTGAATACAAAGGAATTTATACCGGGGATCGCGTTCAGCGGGACGGCTCTTATCACCAGGGGACTGCCTGGAGTTGGCTGATGGGGCCTTTTGTCACCGCTTACCGGAAGGCGTACGACTATAGCGCGTCCAGCCGCGAGCAGGCTTATCGTTTTCTTTTGCCTTTCCGCAGTCATTTGCGCGACCGGGGTGTTGGCCAGGTTTCCGAGATATTTGACGGCAATGAGCCTATAGCCCCACGGGGCTGTTTCGCCCAGGCCTGGGGGGTTGCCGAGGTGCTGCGGGCTTATGTTGAAGACGTGCTGGAAATCCGGCCTCAGGCGCTGGAGAAAATAGAAGCCTTAGCGAGGAGGTAATGATATGTCCCAGCTTGTTGATTTAAACCAGGAGGATGAGTTACGCCGTATAGACACCATCGGTATGTTCGCGGCGCTGGACGGCCTGCCCGGCCAGTGTGCCAGGGCCTGCCGGGAGTTGGTTGAAAAAGTTCAGTTGCCGGAAATTAAGGCCATATCCAACATCGTGGTCACCGGTCTGGGCGGTTCGGCAATTGGCGGGGATTTGCTGAGGGTTTACGCCGCCGGTCAGATTTCAGTTCCCATTACTGTGAACAGGGATTATGTGCTGCCCAAGTTTGTCGGGCCTGATACCCTGGTCTTTGCCGTCAGCTATTCCGGAAATACGGAGGAAACGCTGAGCGCTTACTCTGAGGCGCGGAACAGGGGGGCGTCTGTCGTTGCCATCACCACCGGCGGCAAGCTGGGTGAAGCGGCCAAGAAAGATAGTTTTCCGGTGATTGAAATTCCCGGCGGCATTTCACCCAGGTCGGCCACCGGCTATTTGTTCATTCCCACTTTGAAGGTCTTGAACAGGCTTGGCCTGTTGTCCGACGTGACAGAAGAACTTGACGAAATGATTGATTTAATCGGCAATATGCGTGCAAAGCTTGGTCCGGCAGTTATGGAAGCGGAAAACCCGGCCAAACAAATTGCCCGCAAACTTCAAGGCAGAATCCCCGTAATTTGGGGTTCCGCCGGCACTACCGAGGTTGTTGCCCAGCGCTGGAAGGGTCAGATTAACGAAAACGCCAAATCTCCGGCTTACTGGAATGTGCTGCCTGAGCTTAACCACAATGAGATTGTGGGTTTGGAGTTCCCGCCTGAAATCTTAAAGAAGATTCATATCATCATTCTCAGGGACGAGCGGGATCATCCACGTGTGCAAAAGAGAATTGAGATAACGAAAGAAGTGATTCAAAATGCGGTCGACGGCTATACCGAGGTGCGGGCCACCGGTAGCGGTGTTCTGGCAAGGTTATATTCCCTGATTTACACTGGGGATTTTGCAAGTGTTTATCTGGCCGCCCTGAATGGTGTGGACCCTGGCCCGGTTAAGGTTATCGATCTTCTTAAAAAGGAGCTGCAAAACCGCTGAAGCGACAAACTTTTTCCGGCATTTTCTTGCAGTTTAATTTGGCCGCCGTTATAATAAGAGTATTTTAGGAATAGAATACTGTTTTAAAGGGGGTATGGGTTACGCAAAGGCTCGTTATTGTTACCGGTTTGTCTGGAGCCGGCAAAACCCAGGCTTTACACAGCCTGGAAGATCTGGGTTTTTTCTGCGTGGACAACCTGCCTCCGGCGCTGATCCCGAAATTCGCTGAACTCTGTGCACAAGCGGCCAATAAAATTAATAAAATAGCATTAGTTGTAGACATCAGGGGCGGGGAGTTCTTTGACACCTTCTTTGAAGTATTGTCTGACCTTGACGCCAAGGACATCAGGTGCGAAATACTTTTTCTCGAGGCTTCAAATGAAACACTGGTGCGGCGTTTCAAGGAGTCCAGGCGGCGTCACCCCTTAAGCACGTACGGAGAGGTGCTGGAAGGGATACAGGAGGAAAGAAGCCGTTTGGAAGATTTACGGGGCAGGGCGAACAAAATAATCGACACCTCAAATATGGCGGTGCAGCAGTTAAAAGAGGTGATTAACGGTATCTTTGCCGACAACGCCTGTGCCTCCGGGTTGCATATCACGGTTATTTCGTTTGGGTTTAAATACGGCATACCTCTTGATTCGGACCTGGTTTTTGATGTCCGTTTTCTGCCGAATCCGTACTACCAGAGTAACTTAAGGCCTTTTACCGGCAACGACGCGGTTGTTCGTGAATATGTTTTCAGTTTTCCGTTGACGAGTGAATTTATGGAAAAATTCTCAGATTTGGTCCAGTTTCTTATCCCCCAGTATTCCAAGGAAGGTAAAACCACTCTGATGATTGCTGTCGGGTGTACCGGAGGTATGCATCGTTCCGTAACCCTGGCTAACCGTTTGGGGGAAATATTATCTGAAAAGAATTTCCGGGTGACCGTACGTCACCGGGATATCAACCGTTCAAATTAATTTAGGAGATTCAGAAGAAGATGATCATAATCAAGTGGTTCTATCCGGGCATGCGGGTAAAACGCTGGTTGTTCATGGCTCTGGGGGGACTTGTGTTTGCCGGGGTGGGTATTGACTTGTTTACCGGCGGCATGGTTTCCAGTGACATAGCCGATTTCGTTCATCAGCTGGAAAAGAGCTATATTGTTCAGAGTAACAGTGTCATCGCAGGGGTCTTTGTTGTTGCTATGGGTATAGCTGTAATGAGCGTCGGCCTGTTGAAAGCGTTGCAATCGGTAGCCTCTGTGCTTTTGCCCGGGCAGGAGGGCAGGTTGGCTGAGTTTATTTACGAGAAGCGCAGCCTCAGGCGCGGGCCCAAAATCGTGGTGATAGGCGGAGGCACCGGGTTGTCCGTGCTGCTGAGAGGGTTGAAGAAATATACCAGCAACCTTACAGCCATAGTTACTGTAGCCGACGACGGAGGAAGTTCCGGCCGCCTGCGGGGCGATTTGGGTATTTTGCCGCCCGGTGACATTCGTAACTGTCTGGTAGCTCTTGCTGATAAAGAACCACTGATGGAAGAGTTGCTGCAGTACCGTTTTACAACTGGTGAACTAGCGGGCCATTGCATGGGCAATCTGCTTTTAGCCGCGCTGACCGGTGTGTCCGGCAGCTTTGACCAGGCCGTGCGCGGGCTGAGCAAGGTTCTGGCCGTGCGGGGGCGAGTGCTGCCGGCAACTTTGTCGAACATCACCTTGTGTGCTGAATTGGCAGATGGGACAGTGGTGCAGGGAGAGTCCAGCATTACCCGGAGCCAGGGTAAAATAAAACGAGTATTTATCAAGCCGCAGCGCTGTCTGCCGTTAGCCGAGGCGCTGGCCGCCATCCAGGCGGCCGACGCTGTTGTGCTGGGGCCGGGCAGTCTTTACACCAGCGTTATTCCGAACTTGCTGGTGAAAGGGATTCCCGAGGCTCTGGCCAGGTCTTCAGCTATTAAAATATATGTCTGCAATGTGATGACCCAGCCGGGCGAGACGGATGACTACACCGGTTCGGAACACCTCCGCGCGATTATCGCCCATGCCGGAAAATTTCTTGATTACGTTTTGCTTAACACCGGTCAGATTCCGGCCAGACTGCGCGTCCGCTACCGGCAGGACGGCGCCAGCCCTGTTTTAGCGGACCTGGAGAAAATAGAAGAGCTGGGGGTAACTGCTGTAGGTGAAAACCTGATTCACGAGACCCAAGTCGTGCGCCACCATCCGGATCAACTGGCCCAGGGGATTCTGCGCCTGATTATGTCACCGAACGGGTCCCAGGATCGGGTTCACTATCTTCATGAGCGCCGGAAGGCGGTTTATAATCAGGAGTTTTCCGGCGTTAAATCACGTTAAGTTTTGGAAAATAACCTGGATAAAATTATTCAGGAGGCGGGAACCCCGTCTCTTTTTGTTATATGTGTTATTCTCTTTTTGTTATTATGTTATAATATATAAGGAAGAAAGAAGGTTAGTGGTTTGTCTTTTTCGGCGGCAACAAAAAATGAGCTGGCCCGCGTTACCAGCCGGCAGTCATGCTGCCGTCTGGCTGAATTGGCTGCCCTGGTCAGGATGGACGGCAGTATTCAGATTAATGGAGAGCGGCTTGTGTCACTGCATATTGCCACGGAAAACGCCGCAGTCGCCAGAAAGATACTCTCCATGATCAAGAGTCTGTTTGACATGCGCACTGAGGTGCTGGTGCAGAGAAAAACCCGCCTCCGCAAAAACAATGTTTATTTGGTGCGTATTCCTCCCCAGCCGGAAGTAGATACGCTTTTGAACAGGTTGGGCATGATTGACCAGGACGGCCGGTTGATCAACAACGTGCGGGAAGACTTGTTAAAGAAGGAGTGCTGCCGCCGCGCCTACTTGCGGGGAGTTTTTCTCGGCGGCGGTTCGGTGAACAGCCCTGAAGGCACTTACCACCTCGAATTAATTACCGATAACGAAAAACATGCCGGCTATATCGGCAGGCTGATGCAAAAATTGAGACTGCCGGCCAAAGTAAGTGAGAGAAAAAACTGGCATGTTGTTTACTTGAAGGGCAGTGAACAGATAGTCCGTTTTTTAAATATCATCGGCGCCCACTCGGCGTTGCTCAACTTTGAAAACGCCAGGATATACAAGGACATGCGCAATCAGGTCAACCGCCTGGTTAATTGCGAAACCGCCAACTTGAACAAAACTGTTAACGCATCGGTCCGGCAGTTGGAAAATATCAAATTGGTGAGAGATACTATGGGTTTTGAGCATATTCCCGTTTCTCTGCGTGAAGTGGCTGAGTTGCGGGTTAAATACCCTGACGCGAGTCTTAAAGAATTAGGAGATTTTGCACAGCCCCGCTTAAGCAAGTCCGGTATTAACCACCGTTTGCGGAAAATTGAAGAAATAGCTGAAAAGCTCAGGGGAAAGAAGTTCTAAAATAAAAAATTTATGGTATTTTGCTGGTGCGTATCTAACAATTACCTGCTGAATATTATGAAATGTATGAGTGTTTGGCAGGAATAAGCCTTTTCTTTAGTGAATTATTACTTTGAAATAAGTTCTCCGGGGGTGTGGACTTTTTATGCAGATGGGTTATAATCTTAACTTGGAACAGACCCAAAAGTTAGTCATGACACCCAAGCTGTGCCAGGCTATTACTGTGCTGCAGCTTTCTTCCCTGGAACTCTCTGCGTATATTGAACAGCAGCTCGAAGAAAACCCCTTGTTGGAGTTGCGGGAAGACGGTGTGTTTGATGACGTGGATAAAACCGGCGAGCCGGAAGCGGAAAAGCAGGATAATGGATTTAACTGGGAAGATTATTTCGAAGATCAATACCATGACGGTAGGGACGGCGGGATTATCCAAAAAGAAAGACAGCAGAAACAGATGGGATACGGTTACGAAAAATTCCTGTCTCAGACCCCCACTTTGTCTGATTATCTCCTGTCGCAGTTGAATCTAACCTCGTGCTACGGGACGGATAAGTTAATCGGGGAATATTTGATCGGCAACATAGACGACAATGGTTATCTGAGAGTCTCTCTCGCAGAAGTGCGGGAGCGGTTAAATGTTGATTTAAACAGAGTAGTTAAAGTTTTGCATTTAGTACAGAGTTTTGAGCCGGTGGGAGTAGGCGCCCGGAACTTGCAGGAATGCTTGTTGATTCAGATTGAGCGTTTAGGTATTAAAGACGATGTTACCAGTAGATTAATCAACCAACATTTAACCGACTTGGCTAAGGGGAGGCTTGTCAAAATAGCTCACAACCTGGGTGTGTCGATACGGGAAGTGCAGCAGTCCTCCGATCTGATTAAAACGCTTGACCCGAAACCAGGCCGTAATTTCACCGGTATGAACGACGCGTGTTATATTATACCTGATGTTGTTTTGGAAAAGGTGGGAGAAGAGTATATAATCCTGGTGAACGATGTCACCGTTCCGCGAGTAACTATTAACTCGGCGTATCGATCTGTATTGAATAAAGAAAACAATATTGATTCTGATACTCGCCGTTTTGTGGAAAATAAGCTCAATGCTGCTGTTTGGCTGATCCGGAGCATTGAGCAGCGGCGTTTGACTTTGTACAAGGTTGCCAGTTGTCTGGTTGAGTTGCAGAGGGATTTTCTGGATAGCGGTATTAAATACCTTAAGCCCCTGAACCTGAAAAAGGTCGCTGAAATTGTTGGTATCCACGAGTCAACGGTAAGCAGGGCCACTTCGAATAAATATATTCAGACTCCCCGCGGTGTTTTCGAGATGAAGTGTTTCTTTGCGACCGGGCTGAACAACGATGCCGGGACTAAAATTTCGGCGGGAAGCATTAAGAAATTACTTCAAGAGATTATCGCCGGGGAAGATAACAGGTATCCTCTAAACGACCAGAAGATAGCCGATATTTTTAGTCTGAGAGGGATACGTATTTCCCGGCGCACTGTGGCCAAGTACCGGGATGAACTGGGTATACCGGCTGTTCAGAAAAGAAAAAGGTATTAAATTGCAGGAGGCAGAATTCAGACACCCATGAAGCTTCGCTTTTTCGCCATTAGTATGGATGAAAATGATAAAGGTTTATTTTCGGAAGCAGTATTAGAGTGATTTCAAGATAAATAAACCATTCGCTCATGCTAACTGCTGAATTCTGAATACTTGAATAATTTCCGGGGTATGGCTAAAGTCATACCCTGATTTTTATTATGGAAAATTATATTGTCGAGAAGGAATTTGAAGAGCAAGTGAAGAATAAAGTATGTAATAATTAAATAAAATAGGCTCAATATGGTACACTAATGAAGGGAGTGGGTAACACTAATGGGGTGAAAATAGGGATTAATGGTCAAGGACGGATTGGTCGCGATCTGTTAAGAGGCGCTCTGAAGCGCCCGGATCTTGATGTAGTAGCGGTTAACCACAAAACCAGCCGGCTTTCAGTTTCAGAGACTTATGCGGAATCAGTCGCGCACATGATTAAATATGATTCGGTACATGGCGTTTATGACGCGGATATTCAAGTTAAAAATGGAAACTTTGTTATTAACGGAAAGGAAATCAAATTATTTGCGGAAGGTGATCCCACACTCCTGCCATGGAAGGAATTAGGCGTTGACATAGTACTTGAGTCCACCGGCAAATTTAACAACCCGGCGAATGCGGCGAAACACCTGCAGGCAGGGGCTAAAAAAGTCCTCTTGAGCGCCCCGGCCAAGGGCGGAGAGTGCTTAACGGTAGTTATGGGCGTTAATGAGGGTACGTATGACCCGGCGCAGCATCACGTGGTTTCCAATGCTTCCTGCACAACCAACTGCCTGGCGCCGGTGGCCAAAGTCCTTAACGACAAGTTTGGCATTGTCAAAGGGGTTATGACTACCGTGCACGCTTATACCAATGATCAGCAAATCTTGGATATGCCCCACCGGGACACGCGGCGTGCCAGAGCGGCCAACCTTTCCATTATACCTACCAGCACCGGTGCCGCTAAAGCGGTGGGACTGGTACTCCCGGAATTGAAGGGCAAACTAAACGGTTTCGCCATGCGGGTGCCGACTCCGAATGTGTCTGTGGTGGATCTGGTGGTGGAATTATCCAAGAAGACCAGTGCGGAAGAAATCAACGCGGCTTTTAAAGAGGCTTCGGAAGGAGCTCTCAAAGGGATTATGGAGTACTGCGAACTGCCGCTGGTATCAATAGACTTCAACGGCAACCCGCACTCGACTATTATTGACGCGCTTTCAACCATGGTCATGGAAGGGAATATGGCTAAAGTAATTGCCTGGTACGACAATGAGTGGGGATATTCCCAACGGTTGCTGGATCTGACTTCTTATGTCGCTTCTAAGGGCTTATAGGTGTAAATGTGGTCGCGGTGTTGCCCGCCGGCAACCCGCGACTATTTATAAGGAGGTGTATGAAAAATAGCCAAAAAAACTGTGCGCGACCTGGATGTGGCCGGCAAACGGGTGCTGGTCCGGGTGGATTTTAATGTTCCGGTGGATAAAAACGGCCAGGTGTCCGACGATACCCGGATCAAGGCGGCCCTTCCCACTATAAATTATCTTCTTGAAAAAAAGGCTAAAGTCATTCTGGCTTCACATCTCGGGCGCCCCAAAGGAAAAATAGACGACAAGTACAGGATGGACCCTGTAGCCAAGCGGCTCTCGGAATTGCTCGGGTTTTCAGTCCGAAAAGTTGACGATTGTATCGGTGAATTGCCGCAGGCCGCTATTAGCGGTATGCAGGTCGGGGATGTGGTTCTCCTCGAAAATGTCCGGTTCCATCCCGAAGAAGAGAAAAACAATGAAGAATTTGCCCGGAAGCTGTCCGAGTTGGCTGATATTTATGTTAACGATGCGTTCGGGACAGCCCACCGCGCCCACGCTTCCACTGAAGGAGTGGCTAAATTCCTGCCTGCCGTGGCCGGCTTCCTGATGGAGGGCGAACTGGCAATGCTCGGCAAGCTCCTGTCGGCGCCGGAAAGGCCTTTTATGGCCATCATGGGCGGGGCAAAAGTGTCCGATAAAATACCGGTTATCGCAAATTTATTTAACAAGGTCGACAGCCTGGTCATCGGCGGCGGTATGGCCAACACCTTTTTGAGCGCTACCGGCTGCGATACAGGCAAGTCACTTGTTGAGGCAGACAAGGTCGAACTGGCGAAAGACTTGATCGAAGAGGCTAAGAGCAAGGGGATAGACTTCCTGTTGCCTGTTGACGTTGTAATCGCGCCGGAAGCGTCGCCGGACGCAGAGCATAAAACCGTACCGGTAAGCCAGATCCCCGACAACTGGATGGCGCTGGATATCGGGCCGGAGTCGGTAAAACTTTTTGTTGAAGCCTTAAAATCAGCTAAAACCATTATGTGGAACGGTCCCATGGGTGTCTTTGAAATGGAGCCGTTTGCCAAAGGTACGGAAGCCGTGGCCGGCGCGCTGGCCACGATAGAGGCGACAACCGTAATTGGGGGCGGCGATTCGGTAGCGGCGGTGAAAAAAGCCGGAGTTGCCGAAAAGATGACCCACATTTCCACCGGCGGCGGCGCGTCCCTGGAGTTTCTTGAAGGCAAGCAGCTGCCCGGGGTAGTGGCTCTACTTGATAAATAGTGAATTCCAGTTGATGATTGGGGGGGCTGATGAAAATGATAATAAAGCGCAAGCCCATAATTGCCGGAAATTGGAAGATGTATAAGACGGTTTCCCAAGCTTTGGCGTTTGTCAATGAATTAAAGCGGGCAGTAGACGAAATCAAGGACGTTGAGGTCGTCGTGTGTCCGCCTTTTACTGCCTTGTTTCAAGTGTCTGAGGCGCTGCGCGGCACCGGCATCGGTGTGGGCGCGCAGAATGTGTACTGGGTGGACGAAGGCGCTTTTACCGGTGAAATATCACCCTTGATGTTAAAAGAGGCCGGCTGTTCATATGTAATCATCGGCCACTCCGAGCGCAGGCAGTATTTCGGAGAAGTTGATGATTATGTTAATCGCAAGATTAAAGCCGTTTTGGCGCACGGCCTGACCCCGATAATGTGCGTGGGTGAACGGATCGAGGAGCGGGAGTCGGGTATTACAGAGAAAATAATAAAAACTCAAACAGAGGCGGGGCTGGCCGGCCTGGTGGCCGACCAAGCGGCCGGGCTGGTAATCGCCTACGAGCCGGTTTGGGCCATTGGTACGGGAAAAACCGCTTCAGACGCGGACGCTCAGCAAGTGATCGGGTTTATCCGCAAGCTGGTAAGTGACCTATACGGCGCGGATGTGGCGGCAAAGGTGCGTATCCAGTACGGCGGCAGCGTAAAACCGCAAAACGCCGCGGGCCTGATGGCGCAGCAG
>NZ_MVQM01000095.1:0-12475 GCF_002067195.1 Pelotomaculum sp. PtaB.Bin117
GGAGGAGTTGCTGGAGGAAATTACGGCCTACGGCCGGGGTGAACCGCCGGCGACCCGAACCCTGGAAGAGAAGCCGGGCCTGCCGGAAACAGGGGCGGTGCCTTTGCCCGTTATCCCGGAGGCGGCTGAGAATGCGGCGCCGGACGAGGTCAGGCGCTTCCTGCGTGACGAACTGCGCCGGGGCAAAAATGTCTATCGCCTGGCGCTGGAATTCGGCCGTGATTTTTTCCGGCAGGGGCATAATTTGAGCTACCTGCTGGAAGACCTGGCAGGCCTGGGGACCATAGCCGGGCTCAAGGCGGACTACCGCCGGGTGCCGGACCTGTCCCTTCTTAATCCCGAAGACTACCACCTGGTGTTCACTCTTTACCTGGCTACCGGGGAAGACCGGGAGACGGTGGAAGAGACCTTTGTTTTCGTAAGCAGCGACGAAAACAGGGTGGCGGTGAGGCCGGTGAGCGAGGAAGAGCTTAGTGGAGCGCCGCTTTTAAAATACCGGCCGTCCACCGGAGAGCCGTCCGTAGCGGGACAGGAGCCGCCTCTTTTCGGGCAGGGGTTCCTGCATGCCGTCATAGTGTTGCGGCAGCAGGAAAAGGCCCTGAGGATGGCTGAAGAAGATGTGTCGCCGGGGCTTTTGCCGGTGGTCCGGCGGGTCCTGGAGCGGCTTGCCGGCCGCGCCGGCCTTGCCTTTGGACAGTGCCCTGCGGCGGCCCCGGAGGAAGAAAAAGAGCAACTTCTAAAAACGACAGGCTCCTTACTGGCCGCCCTGGGAACTGAACCGGGCGTTCCGGCGGGGATTTCAGCCAGTTCCATAAATTCCCGTCTTGAGATGGCGCAGGCCGGCGCGACTGGTTCTTGTTCCCCGCCGGATACGGTCGCGAAAGGACAGTGGGGGGGCAGCGCGGTCAAGGAAGGAAGGCAGAGCGCCTTCAGGGTGCGGCGGGAGACGGCAGACGCCCTGATGAGCCTGTCGGGGGAGCTGATCATCGCCAAGAACAGCCTGCCCTACCTGATCAAGAAACTGGAGGCCCTGGGGATGGACGGGCAGGCCCGGGAACTGAAAGACCGCTACCTTTACCTGGACCGCATTGCCCGGGAAATACAAGAGCGTGTAATGGACGTATGGCTCCTGCCGGTCCAGGAGGTGTTCAGCCGGTTTCCCCGCTTCATCCGGGAGCAGGCCAAAAAGCTTGATAAAAAGGTGGATCTGGTTACCGCCGGGGAAGACACCCGCCTGGACCGGAACATCATCGAAGAGATTTACGAGCCCCTGCTGCACCTGGTGCGCAACGCCATGGACCACGGCCTGGAGGAACCGGAAGAGCGGCTGAGGGCGGGTAAAGACCCTGTTGGCGTCATCCGCCTCACCGCCCGGCGGCAGGGAGAGAGGATTATCATCCAGGTATCGGATGACGGCCGGGGTATTGATGTGGACACTCTGGCGGAAAAAGTCGTCTCCGGCGGGATGCTTTCCCGCGAACAGGTGGAAGCAATGAGCGCGCGGGAGAAGCTGAAACTGGTCTTCCTGCCCGGGCTGAGCAGCAAGGAGGAGATCTCGGACCTCTCCGGGCGTGGCGTGGGCATGGACGCGGTGAGAAACACGGTCAAGCGTCTGGGAGGGACAATGCAGGTGGAGTCAGCCCCCGGGCAGGGGACCACTTTTGTCGTCAGCCTGCCCTTTACCCTGGCCACCAGCGAGGTTTTGATGGTGCGGATCGGCTGCGGCATTTACGGCCTCCCACTTTCGGCAATCAGGGAAACCGTCCGGGTGGAGGAAAAGGACCGCAGGACCATGCGCGGCCGGCCCGTGGCCCTGCTGCGGGGGGAGATCGTCCCGCTGCTGGAAAACAGCCTGTATTTGGAAGCAACTGCCTCCTGCCGGGATGAGACAGTCCTGGTGGTGCTGTGGCAGAAAGCCGCATTACCTGTGGACACCGTGCTGGGCAAAGAGGTGATCATCGTGAAGCCCCTGACCGGGGAATTGAAAAGGCTGTCCGTCTTCATGGGCGCCGCGGTGCTGGGGGACGGGCGGGTGCTGCTGGTGCTGGACCCCAACGAACTGGTGCGCCTTTCCTTTGGTGACCGGGACAAGGAGGGAATTATTCATGCGAATGGAAATTGATCTGCCGCTGCTGCTGCCTTACGTGGAGAAAATCAGACAAAGGCTCCTGGACCAGGCTGCCGGGGTCCGAAGGATAGTGTTTACTGCTCCGGGACTGGATGCTGCAGGCCTGCAGCTGATCGTCGCCCTGCAAAAAGAATTTCCTCACGTAGCGGTGGAATTGGCGCCGGAGGGGCCGGGGGAAATTTTCAGGGAGCTCTTGGCGGGGGAGGTGCGTCCGGGTGTATAAAATTCTGGCGGTGGACGACTCTCCCACCGTGCTCGCCAGCATCAAGCTGGCCCTTGAGCGCCGGGGGTATGAATTGCATACCTTCCAGCGGGCGGACGAGGCGTTAAAGCAGCTAAACAGCAAAAAGGCGGACCTGGTTATCACCGACCTGAACATGCCCGGTATGGACGGTATAACCTTTATCCGGCAGGTGCGGGCCAATACGACTTGCCGCTTTACACCCATCGTCATGCTGACCACCGAGTCGCAGCAGGCCAAAAAGGAAGAGGCCCGCAGAGCAGGGGCCACCGCCTGGATAACCAAGCCCTTTACCCCGGAACAACTGGAAATGGTACTTAAAAAGCTGCTGCGGTGAACACCTTGTGAAAGTTTACACCAGGCGATTCCCATCCTCCCGCCCGCACATTATATAATATTACAATTACCGTTTCAATTAAAGCTAGGAGAGTGTTTAATTAATGGGACTAAAGTCCTATTTACATTAGGATAGAAGTTTTATATAAATTAACAGATAAGTACAAATATAGTGAAAGCTATATGCGCAAAGCTGCGGGTCTAAAGTGCCGGACTTGCACTAAGACGGCCGGGTTGCCGGGAAAGTTAATAATCATACCGACAGACACCCCGGTTGGCCGGGGTATTATTTTTGCTTTTAGAGGTTGATTAATAATGCAAGACGCAGAGCTTATCAGGGAATTTGTAGAAGAAGCCGTCAGTCATGTAGATGTTGTTGAAGTTGGCTTGTTAAAATTGGAAGAAGGCGGCGGGGATACAGATATCATTAATAATATTTTTCGCGCTGTACACAGCGTCAAAGGTACGGCAGGTTTTTTTAACTTGAAAAATATTGTAAACTTATCCCATGCCATGGAAAATCTGCTTGGGGAAGTAAGAAACGGCAAGTTAAAAGTGAAAAATGAAATGGTCGATGTTTTACTGGCGGCTAATGACAGTCTAAAAAACCTGATTATAGATGTGGAAAACAGTGATAATATTGATATTTCAGGGCATTTGGCCAATATATCGGCCAATATGAGCGGTCATGCCGGCGCAGGCCGGCAAATAGAAGTTATTAATGAACGGATGTCTGTAAATGAGCAGCCAGACGAAGAGGTTATCATTGCAGATGGCCGGGAATCAGCTATATTGGACGCTGTAGAGCGTGGACAAAGGGTTTTTAAGATAAGCCATAAAATTGACAAGGAGGTTGCGCTGAATTACGACCTGCCTGCTGACTTTATAAAAAAAATTGAGTCCATCGGCCGGCTTATTGGTTATGCAGATAATGATTTTCTTATTACCACGGTGTTGGAGAAAAGTTTGGCGGCTCTGGCCCTGGATATCCCGGAAGAAAATATTATTGAGTTGGATGTCAATGACGGGTTGGACGAACTTGCCCGGCTCATGGATAAAGGAAGCAATAGTTCTCAAACAGAGAAAAATGCCTGCCAACCTGATGTAAGACCGGCGTTGCCCGAACAGGCTGATTTTGACGCGGCCACTGCCAGCCCGGCTGCTGCCGGCTTACCGGTATCTGACGGAGCGCCGGATGGAACGAAAAAACAGCAGGTAGTGAGCATTGAAGACACAATCCGGGTTAACGTTTCTTTGCTTAACGACTTGCTGAATCTGGTCAGTGAAATGGTTCTCGGGAGAAACCAGCTGTTGCGCATACTTGGGGCTTACCGCAAGGAGATCACGGGTTTGAATGTTTTGTTGCAAAACATCGACAGCATAACGACCGAACTGCAGGAAAAAATCATGCAAACACGTATGCAGCCCGTGGCAAAAGTATTTAACAAGTTTCCCCGGATCATTCGGGAATTATCCAAAAAAATGGGTAAAGTTATTGAATTGCGGATGGAAGGTATTGACGTTGAACTGGATAAATCCATTATTGAAGCCCTTGGCGATCCTCTTACCCACCTGGTGCGCAACGCGGTTGACCATGGCGTTGAAACACCGGATGTGCGGGAAAAAGCCGGTAAATCCAGGGCTGGCGTCATTATTCTGAAAGCCTACCACGAGGGCGGCCATGTCAATATTGACATTATTGACGACGGTGCCGGGATAAATGTCGAGATTGTGAAGAAAAAAGCTTTGCAAAATGGGCTCATCAGCCCGTCGGAAGCTTCTCAGATGGGAGAGCGCGACCTGCTGGCGCTGCTCTTTCGCCCGGGTTTTTCCACTGCCGAAAATGTAACAGACCTTTCCGGCAGAGGTGTTGGGATGGATGTGGTCAAAACCAACATTGAAAAACTGGGCGGTGTCATGGAAATTATGACTAAACCGGGATTGGGCGCCACCTTTCGCTTGATCCTTCCCCTCACCCTGGCAATCATTCCTTCGCTGATTGTTGAAGTGGCGGGACAGAAATTCGCCCTGCCCCAGGTAAATTTGCAGGAAATGGTACGCATCAAACCTGGCGACTTCTCACGAAAAATCGAGATGATTCGTGATTCATGGGTAATGCGCTTGAGAGGCAAGCTTCTACCAATTGTTCACCTGGCTGATGTGCTGGGTTTGCCAAGGTTCTTTGATCCAAACCAGGTTATCCGGACACTGGTGATCAAGAGCGGCTCCAAACGCTTCGGCTTGATTGTCGATCTCATTCACGACGGCGAAGAAATCCTGGTCAAACACCTTCCCAGGTACTTGAATGATTGTCAGTGCTACTCCGGGGTAACGATCCTGGGCGATGGCAAGACTGCGATGATCCTGGATCCGGAGGGTATTTCCAACAAGGCGGGCTTAAGATTCATTAATGAGAATCAGGAAAAATCTGCTGTGGACGCATATGCCAAAAGCATGAACGAGCGGCAGAACTTGCTGCTCTTCAAATGCTCCGGGTCGGAGACCTTTAGCATAGATCTTTCAATGGTGGCGAGAGTGGAAAAAATTCAGTCGGACCAGATTGAAAGAATTGGTGACAAGGAATTTATCCAGTTTAGGGGTGAAGCGTTGAGACTCATCCGGCCTGAAGACTACCTTCCCGTTACCCGTGTGGAAAAGAGCAATCAAACGCTTTTTGTTATAATCCCCAAACTGGTCAGACATCCTATGGGCATCCTTATCGAAAAGATCTACGATACTATAGAAGCAACGATTCAGTTTGACCGGGAGGATGTTAAAGCTAAAGGCCTGGTTGGTTCAGCAATCTTGAACAACCGGATCGTACTCATTATCAATATTTATGAGCTTTTTGAAACAGCTTCCCCGGAGCACTACCAGCCGGGCGACGGCATGCTGGAAACCGAAAAGAAACAAACGGTGCTGCTGGTAGAGGACACTCCGTTTTTTATCAAAATGGAGAAAAAGTATCTTGAGTGGGCGGGCTACCATGTTCTGACAGCGTATAACGGCAAGGAAGCATGGGAAACGCTCCAGGAAAATCATGTTGATGTTGTGGTAAGCGACATCGAGATGCCGGTGATGGACGGTTATGAATTAGTAAGCCGGGTACGCGCCGACAGCAGGTTTGCCCGGCTGCCGGTGGTTGCCGTTACTTCCAAGGCTGATAATCGCAGTATAAAAAGAGGCATGGACGCCGGCTTTGACTATTATGAGATCAAACTGGACAAGGAAAAATTATTGAAAAAAGTAAAGCTTGCTCTCGAAAAAGGGAATAAAGTAGTATAACATGGTAGTGTAGCATAATATGGATGAGGCAAAGAAAATGGAGAAAGAGCGCGGTAGAGGTTTCAGCTATGCGGTTGACGGAAAAAGCAAGATATTGTCTTTCTATCTCTGTGAGAATCTCTTTGGCCTTGATATAACAGCGGTAAAAGAAATCAACCGCAATATCGAATACACACTTGTACCTGACGCGCCGTCCCATATTATCGGTTTATTAAACATGCGCGGGCAGATAGTCACCTTGTTTAATCTTGCCAGGCTTATGGGGTACGAACAGGAGAACAAAAGGCGGTCAACATGCATTATCTTGAAAAACAAAGCAGACAACCCCGATTACGTTGGTTTTTTGATTGACCGGCCCGGTTCAGTCATCGATGTTGACGAAGATATTTGCGAGTCGCCTCCGGCAAACATGGGGAGCCTGGAAAATAAGTTTTTAAGCGAAGTGGTCAAGCTCAAGGATGAGCTGTTGTTAATCATTAATTGGAAAGCGATCATAGAAGTTTTAGGAAAGAAAACTGAGAGACAATCCCATTACTACCGGAAAGAGGACCTGGTGGTCAGGCGGATACAGGAATTAAAAGGCATGCGCATTCTGGTGGTTGAAGATAGTCGAATCAACCAGAAAATGATCCGGGAAATTCTGGAAGGGTCGGGAATAGTGGTGGAAACCGCTGATAATGGTCTAGAGGCGGTTCGGAAGGTTAATGAAACAGCCATTCCCTATGACGCTGTGCTTATGGATGTACAAATGCCGGAGATGGATGGTTGCGAGGCAACCCGGGTAATTCGCGGTAACGCCGATTACGCTAATCTGCCAATTATTGCCATGACTGCCGACGATATGGACGAAACCCGGGAGGCTTGTCTAGCTGCCGGTATGAATAGCTATATAACTAAACAGTTTAATATTAATCAACTGTTCGATGTCCTAACCCGGGGGAGCAAAGCCGGGACGATGATAAAAACGGAAGGAAACACTGCCTGGAGAGGTTTACCTGAGCGCCTCCCCGGACTAGATGCAGAATCCGCTTTGAAAAGACTGGGAGGCAACAAGCGGCTTTATATAAAACTTTTGCTGGATTTTATGCGTGAAAACAAGATGGTTTGCTCAGAAATCCGGCACCACTTGGAAAAAACAGATCTGAACCAAGCCCGGCAATTAGCGCACAGGCTAAAAGGTGTGGCAGGTAATATTGGAGCGAAAAAAGTGTTCGAGGCGGCAAAAAACCTGGAAATTAGCGTTAAACAGGAGAGGAAAGAGCAGTTTGCTTCTCTGCTGAATATCCTGGAAAATTCCCTTGCCTCCTTGTTTGAATTTATTGCCGGCCTGGAAGCAAACCAGCGGCAACAACTACCGGATTTGGTTGAAAAAACGGCGCCGTTTGATCATGCAGATCTGGCGCCTTTACTGGCCAATTTGTTTGAACTCTTAAAAAATAACAATATGGGTGCCAGCAGGCAACTAGCTCTTGTCCGGCAACATTTAAAGGGTTTCGATAGAAATATTATGGATAGCCTGGAAGATGCCATAAATAAACTGGATTTTAGACATGCCTTGTCACTTCTTGAATCAATTGTCCAAGCTTTAAAAATCACTTTATAAAGAAGGATCAATTAAAGGTAATGGTTGTGGACAATGCAAGACAAAAAATTCTCATAGTTGATGATATGCCGGCAAACATCATTATTTTGCATGAAATATTACAGGACGAGTACGAAATATTTTTTGCGACATCCGGAGCGGACGCTTTGGCAATTGTCCAGGCGGAAAAACCGGATCTAGTCCTGTTGGACATAATAATGCCGGGAATGGACGGGTACGAGGTTTGTGAAAAGCTCAAGGCTGATTTTGAAACGAAAAACATTCCAGTTATTTTTGTAACAGCGATGGGTGAAGTGGAAGATGAAACTAAGGGGCTTGAAATCGGGGCGATTGATTATCTTGTTAAGCCCGTCAGCCCGCCGATAGTGAAAGCGAGGGTGAGGAACCATCTAAAGCTGAAAAGGTATCAAGATATATTGGCAAATTTATCGTTAATCGATGGTTTGACGGGTATTGCCAACCGGCGCCATTTTGACGAGGTTTTTGACAATGAATGGAGGCGGGCGCTGCGGGCTAGTCAACCGTTATCAGTTATTATGCTTGATATAGATTTTTTTAAAAAATACAATGATTTCTATGGTCATCTAGCAGGAGATGATAGCCTCCGGCAGGTGGCGGATGTTTTAAAAAGAACGGCGTGCCGGGCCGGGGACCTGGCGGCCCGGTATGGGGGCGAGGAGTTTTCTGTGGTGTTGCCGCTGACAGATGTAGATGAAGCTTTCAATATTGCGTTAAAAATGCATAATAATGTGCGATTGCTTGGAATTCCCCATCAGCAATCGGAAGTGAGTGATATATTGACTGTAAGCGCCGGAGTCGCCTCGATGATACCGCAACAAAAAGTATCCCCCGACATTTTAATTAAGGAGGCAGATAAAGCGTTATACAAAGCAAAATATCAAGGCCGGAACAGGGTGATCAAAGCGTTATGACCAGACGGGCGCCGGACCTCCGGACGGCTTATACCCAAGCCATGCCGGAAATGCTGGATATTAGGACGCCGGGTTGAAAAAGGGGAGGGTATTATTGAAAAGCATTAAGTTAAATAATATCAACAAAAGTATTAGATTTAAATTAGTCCTTGTTTATATTGTCACACTTGTAGTGGCATTGGTGGTTACAACCGTTATTGACTATGATAAAAGCCGTAAAATATTAATTTCCAGCTTGGAAGAAACCCTTACTTCTTTAGCCGTATCTTCCAGCAATGAGGTCGCCTTGTGGCTGGAAGGCCGGAAGTCCGAAGTTGCCGCGTTGGCCAATACGCCGTTGATTACTTCCGGCGCCGATGAGGCCAAGCTGGCCTTTTTAGCCGCGGAAACCCGGCGCAATAACTTGTACGAAACTTTTTTTATCGCCGACGATAAAGGCGATTACATAATAACTTCAGGCGCGCCGGGTAATGTTAAAGACCGTGATTATTTCAAAAAAGTAATGCTCGGAGAAACAGTTGTTTCCGATCCGGTGGTTTCCAGGGCCACGGGTAAAACTGTCATCGCCGTGGCTTCCCCGATTAGAATGGCGAACGGAACTACCGGCCTCTTGGGGGGAACTGTCCTGATTGACGATCTTTCGAAACGGATCGACTCGATAAAAGTGGGTAAAACCGGCTACGCTTATATGGTCCAGGGAGACGGGCTGGTAATAGCTCATCCTAATAAAGATATGGTCATGAAATCAAATTTGATTAAAGATAGCAGCCTGGATATCAATTTGAGAGAAGCAATGCAAAAAGTTGTCAGGGGAGACCGGGGTATTAGCCATTATACTTTTGACGGTGTTGATAAATATGTCGCTTATACGCCGGTGCCGGGGACAAACTGGGGTATGGCCATGACGGAATCCATGGCGGAACTCTCGGCCAGGCTTACTTCCCTGCCTGTTTTCACTTTATTGGTCGCATTAATTATCGCGGCGCTCACCGTAATCATTTCTAAAATTATGCTGACGAAGATGATCAGCAGTCCCATAGAAAATATTCAGGAATTGATGGCTCGCGCCGAACAAGGTGACCTGACCGTGCGCGGTCAAGTCCTGTCAGGTGATGAAATCGGGCAATTGACGGCTTCTTTTAACTGCTTTATTGAAAAAATACAGCAGATGATCCGGAACATTTTGGAAAGCGCTGTCAGCTTCAACAAGTCGTTGAGCGACATGTTCAATATCGCCAGTACCATGGCGGCCGGCAGTGAAGAAATGGATGCCAAAACACACAATGTAAACAAGGCTTTGGCACAAATTACAGAGAGAATTGAGGGCACCGCCAGCGCTTCGTCTGACACGAGCAGCAATATTAATATGGTTGTCTCCGCCGTGGAAGAGATGTACAGCACTATCCAAAAGCTGGCCGCGGCGTCTGAACAAGCTTCAGTAAGTGTGGATCAGGTAAGTGTAGCTTCAGAACAAATTGCCGCCAGTATCGACAAGATTTCTCATTCCGCTCAGGATATGTCTGCTTCAGTGAACAGTGTGGCAACGGCGGTAAAGGAAATCAATATATCCTTAAACGAAGTGAGTCTCAGTTGCGAACGTTCAACCCGGGTTACCGGCGATGCTGAAACCAAAGCCAGGGATACTAAAGAAATTATCGAAAAACTGACCAACTCGTCCAAGCAGATTGGCAAGATCATTAATGTTATCAACGACATCGCGGATCAGACGAATATGCTGGCCCTGAACGCGGCTATTGAAGCGGCCGGCGCCGGGGAAGCAGGCCGGGGCTTTGCCGTTGTAGCCAACGAAGTCAAAGAGCTGGCCAAGCAGACTGCCGAAGCGACTGATGAGATCGGTCAGCAGATCGAAACTATGCAGGCTAATATGCTTGGCGCTGTCAAGGCTGTAGAGACGATTACCCAAGTTATCGAAGAGATTAACGGCATCACCAATACCATCGCTTCCGCGGTCACGGAACAGTCGGCGACGACCGGGGAAATTTCAAAATCTATTATTTTATCAGCAGAAAAGGTGAACATTATTACGCGGGAAATTGTTGATGTGGCTGCCAACTCCCAAGACGCGGCCAATAATATTTCTGAGATTTCCAAAGGAATGCAGGAGATTGCCCATTCGGCAAATGAGATTTCCATCGCCGCCAACGATGTTGCCGAGAACACGTTGAAGGCATCCGATAAAGTTACTCAGATAGCCCGGGACGCCGCGGAAATATCCGAAGGGGCCGGTGAAATTGCCCAAAGCATGTCGGAAATCAGCCAGACCTCATCCGAAACGGCGGCGGGCGCTGAAGAAACCAGCAATTCGGCCAGAGGACTGGCGGATATGTTTGAAGAATTGGAGGCGTTATGTAAGCAATTTAAAGTGTGAGTAAAATCAAATCAATTGGTTGGTGAGCAATTGGAAAAGTTAAAAGTAATGGTGGTGGAAGACTCTTCATTCTATAAAAAAATCCTGGTCCAGGCAGTGGAAGATACAGGTTTGGGCTTGGTAGAACATACTGCTTCCAGTAGTTCCATCTTGTTTGAAAGGTTGAAGCAGCGCAAGATTGATGTGGTCTTGCTGGAATTTCGCATGCGGGAAATGAGCGGCATTGATATCTTAAAAAACCTTAGAATAGATTACCCGGATGTTTACGTTATTATGGTCAGCGCCGGTAAAGCCGGTAGCGTCGCGGGTACAGCCAAAGCCCTGGAGATGGGCGCTCTGGATTTTATTCTTAAACCAATGGAAGTGGACGCCAAAAGAAGTGTCATAATGATAAAAAACCGGCTGCAAGGGCTTTTTACCCAGATTATAACTGTTAAGTATACGACCGGCAACGCTTCCGCGGTTAACCTCGCTGAAACTGCAAAGCTTGCGTTTCAACATCCGCCAGCGCCTGGAAGACAGGTAGCGGAAAAAAAGAAATTAAGCGGAGTGGACCTCATTGTGATAGCCGCTTCCACTGGCGGACCTGTCGCCCTGGAAACTATCTGCAAAAAACTTCCGGCTGATTTTAATAAGCCGATACTTGTTGTCCAACATATGCCGGCGGAATTTACCAGGAAATTGGCGCAGTCATTGGATAAAAAGTGTGCCCTGCCGGTTGTTGAAGCGGAAGAAGGCGCGCTGGTAAAACCAGGACAGGTGATGATTGCTCCCGGCGGAGTACATATGACTGTGCAAACCGGCAGCGAAGCCGGTAGAACGTTTAAACTGAAAGCCGCGCCGCCGGTCAACGGCGTCAGACCTTCCGCCGACGTGCTTTTTTCTTCAGTGGCGAAGGCCTACAAGGGGAGGCGAGTACTGGCTGTTATCCTTACGGGTATGGGAAGTGACGGCATGCTAGGCGTCAAGGAAATGAAAAGAACATGCACATGTTACTGTCTGGTGCAAAGTGAAAAGACATGCGTTGTGCACGGTATGCCGAAAAGCGTGGTGGATGCGGGTCTCGCGGATGATGTGGAAGACATAGACGCAATCACGGCCCGCGTTTTATGTCTGGTTCGTGGTGGGAGTTAATATTCTGATGAGTATGCGTATATCTTCCGAAGAATTTCTGCTCATGCAGAATTATATCAAGGAACTGTGCGGTATCAACATTGCCAAAGACCAGGCTTATCTTATCGAAAACAGGTTGGCGAAACTGTTGGCTGATACCGGAGCCAAGAGCATTCTGGATTTTTATAAAACGTTTTGTGAGCATAAAAAAAGTAATGATATCTCTGAAAAAGTTATAGACGCCATTACGACTAATGAGACTTATTGGTTTAGAGACAGGACTGTATGGCAGATTCTTGAGGAAGTGCTTCTTCCTGTTTATATCAAGGAGATTAGTGAGGGAAAACGTTCCGGAGTGAAAATTTGGAGCGCCGCCTGTTCAACAGGGCAAGAACCATATTCTATCGCCATGTGCATAGATAAATATTTGGACCGGCAGGGAATTAAG
>NZ_MVQM01000096.1:0-8649 GCF_002067195.1 Pelotomaculum sp. PtaB.Bin117
TAAACTTCTGCCGCGAACATTCTTGTATTTTTTTAAGGCATCCCTGGTTGTTGTATTAAAAAAGACGTAACGTTCCTTGGCTCCTTTGCCCATGACTTTAATTTTCCGTTGATGAAGGTCAATATCATCCAGATGGATATTTAGTAATTCTGATAGCCTTAAGCCTGTGTCAAGTAAAACCAGCATAATACAGTAATCCCGGAAGCCTACAAATGTTTTTTTGTTTGGCATAGCCAAAGGCTCTTTTGCTTGCTCTGCTGTAAAAGCCTCAATTATTACCTTCGGAGCTTTAACCTTTTTCAATGGCTTTGCCGGGTCTTCAAGCAGATAACCTTCTTCCAGAAGAAAAGCAAAGAATTGTTGTATGGTTCTAATATAATGGTTAATTGTAGTGGGACTTAGTTCAATTCGAAGGCTCTGTAGTATAGTCTTTTTTAAATAATCGGTAGTTATCTTTATAGGAGCTGTGGGGTAATTCAGCGAGGTTAGAATTTTGTGAACCCCTATGAAATTAAGCTTATGGTGCCTTTTTGTATAGTAAGATAAATTCCGCTGGGTCAAGCTTTCCATGAACGCCTTCACGCAAAAATCTCAGTTGTCTCCGCCTGGATGGCTAGGGGTATGGGTGCCTTCCTCAATTTCCATAGTGGTTCTCCGGTGCCTTGCCATAAATTTCAGCCTCCTGTAAATTTTTTTTACAGGACATCTCATGTGTTTTCCCGGGAATATTATTAATCCCGGACACGTTTTTCCCCCACACGTATCCCGGATACGTTCCAAGAGGAAAAACCGAACGTTTCATAAAATCCACGTTCGGCTCAAACCCTTGTCATTACTGACTTTTGTGGTGTCGGAGACGGGACTTGAACCCGTACGGTTGCCCACACGCCCCTCAAACGTGCGCGTCTGCCAGTTCCGCCACTCCGACAAATAAACACAAGTGACCTTGCAGATGATATTATAACAGACAGACATTTTGAAAGCAAGTGTTAGTATTACGGGTTAGTATTACGGGTTGTTAGTATTGAGTAATCAGTATCACGAAAGTATATATTTCACCTGATGCGCCGGCCTATTGCGGGGGCTAGCCTTCTTAGTTCCGCCATTAAAGAACTGAAATCTTCAGGAGTAAGTGACTGTGGGCCGTCACTCAGCGCTTTGTCGGGCTCCGGATGGACCTCGATCAGCAAGCCGTCAGCACCGGCCGCCAATGCCGCCATGGACATGGGAGCCACTAGCTTTCGCTCCCCGGTTGCGTGGCTGGGGTCCACAATTACCGGAAGGTGACTCTGCCCTTTAACAACCGGAACAGCGCTCAGGTCCAGGGTATTACGCGTAGCAGTTTCAAAGGTGCGAATTCCCCGCTCACATAGAACTACATTTTCATTGCCCTCTGATATCACATACTCCGCCGCCATCAGCCATTCTTCGATAGTAGCTGAAAGACCGCGCTTCAGCAGGACAGGCTTACCCGAACGCCCCACTGCGCGCAAGAGGCGAAAATTCTGCATATTCCGTGCTCCCACCTGGATCATGTCTACATAATCCCGCGCAAGCTCCAAACTGGCCTCATCTATTATTTCGGTTACCGTGACCAATCCTGTTTCGGCAGAAGCCTCGGCCAGCAATTTCAAACCTTCTTCTTCCAGCCCCTGGAAGCTGTACGGCGAGGTTCTGGGTTTGAAAGCGCCTCCCCTGAGAATAACCGCCCCGGCCTGGCGCACCATCCGCGCGGCGGTTAGCAACTGTTCTCTGCTTTCAACCGCACATGGACCGGCTATTACGACTACGTCATCTCCTCCGATGATTACGTTCTTTACCTTGATTAAACTGCTTTGTCCTTTAGACTCCCGGCTCACCAGTTTGAACGGCTTCATAATCGGCACGATTTTTTCCACTCCGGGCATGGCTTCCAAGCCCAGGGAACTGATTATCCGGCGGTCCCCCACAGCGCCGATAACCAGACGGTTTACCCCGCGGATAATATGAATTTCAAAGCCGAATTGTTCAAGCCTTTGTTGAACAGCGTTAATTTGTTCCGTCCCGGCTGTCAAATTCATAACTACTACCATTGTACTAAAACCTCTCCTTCAATTTATATAAATGTATAAAACCTGCCGCTCCCATAATAAGGGACGAAAAGCAGCAGGTTTCCGCGGTACCACCCTAGTTGGCCATAATAGCCCTCTCTAATCAGATACGGGAATGCTATTGCACGTGTATAAAAATAAAACCTCTCGCCCATTAGGGACGAGAAGCCTACGCTTTCCGTGTTACCACCCTGATTGGTCCATGGTAAAACCATGATACCCCCTTGGCAAGAGTACGGGAATAACATTCCGATACCCCCTCCCATATAACGTCGGGAGATTACGTCCAAACCTACTTGCCGCAGGCAGCGGTTTCAGCCGGCTTCTCTGGAGAGAACTTCAACTGGCCATATCCTGAGAATGCTTCCAATCAACGACATTCCTTCCCTGGAGGACTGATACCAGTCTACTTTTCTCCTTCATTGACTTTCACATTTTATATTAAAATCAGTATACCACAAACATTGCTGCCATTACAATCATCTATTTTGATGCTTCGGGGAAATATTCGTTCTATCTCATCCTCAACCTATCGTTAAAGTTCCTGCATTGATTATATGCTTCCCGCTGGTTTAAATTATATTTTTTTTCTCAAACAGACAATAAAAACACAATTACTTCATGACAGTTTTTTTATTGACATATTTCAATACGGCTGTTATTCTTAATCATGCGGAAACTCAAGAAACCAATATGGTTTCCCTAGAGAGGGGAGCTGAACCGTCTGAGAGGAATAATAATTCAGTCCGCTTCCAGTCAAATAGAAAAATATGGATTCAGGAAATTCACCATTGACAACATTGCTTCGGATTTAAGCATCAGCAAAAAAACGGTGTACAAATATTTCACCAGCAAAAAAACGCTTATTGACGCTGTAGTTGACTACCATCTGGAGATATTAAGTAATTACGTGAAAAACATAACAAACAACCAACGAAGCTGGCTGGAAAAGCTTGAAGATATATTTTTTAGCTATATACCCAAGTACGATCCGGAACGTTTGCTGGAGCACATGAAGGAATTAAAACTGTATTTTCCGGAAGTATGGGAAAAAACAGAGAGAGTCAAAATAATTAAAAGAGAGCAGGTCCGGAAATTAATTTACACCGGTCTCCAAAACGGTGATGTGAGCCCGGACCTGAATCCTGCGGTAGCCATACTTGTATTTGAGCGAACAATGGATGCCGTGCTTGAAGAAGGGTTTCTAACAGAAAATAACCTTACCCCAAAACAAGCCATGGAAGCAGTGAAAGACACCTTATTATACGGGATTTTAAGAAGATAAGCGCAGCAGCAAGGGGTGATTCTTGTTTTGCAAGGCAGCTGGAAAAAATGGTTATGGATTCCTGTATTGCTGGGCCTGGCCTTAGGCTTGTTTAAATTTAGTGATTACTTGAAGAATAACAAGCAAGTTAACGCACCTAGTAATTTATCAATACAAACGGTTGAGGCAAAAGAAGCTGCAAAAGTAACGAAAGAAGAAACATTATCATACACGGGTACCATTGAGGCGGTTGATGAAGCTGTGATCAGCGCCAAAATAGCCGGCCGGGTGAACCAGGTAAGCGTGGAAAACGGTGACGCGGTGGCATCCGGCGCTGTTCTGGTTTCCCTGGAAAGCCAGGAATACATCAACGCGGTTACCATTAGCCGCGCCCTCCTGCAAAAGGCTGAAGTCAACCTGTCCACTGTGGAGGTTAATTATCAACGGAACAAGACCTTATATGAAAGCGGAGCGATATCTAAAAAAGATTTCGAAGACATTGAAATCTCCTTAAAACTAGCCGAAGCTGAAGTCAGTTCCGCCGCCGCTTCCCTGGCCAACGCCGAGGAATCCCTGCGGAACTGCACGGTAAACTCGCCGATTGGCGGCGTTGTGTCCGACCGTAACGTATCGAACGGCCAGGTATTGTCACCCGGCGCACAAATTATGTTGATAAAGAACATATCTGACGTGCACATGATTATCAGTGTGGAACAAAAGGACTTGGCCAGCATAACACGAGGCATGGAAGCGGTCGTTACCCTGGACTCATATCCCGACCGCAAGTTTACCGGAACAGTGGAAATTATCAACCCGTCCGCCAATAAATCAGCACGGGTATTTGAGACCAAGATAAGGATTAACAACAAGGATAACCTGTTAAAGCCCGGCATGTTCGCCAAAGCCGAATTAAAGACCGGCAAGACAGGGGAAATATTGGCGGTCCCCCAAAATGCCCTGACCGGAAAGGAAGGCATGTTTTTTGTATTCACCGCTGAAGGGGACAAGGCCAATCGCCGGCAAGTGGAAATAGGCCAGGTGGTTGAGCAACTGGTTGAAATCAAATCCGGCCTTACTGAAGGTCAAAAAGTGATTATTACCAACGTAAATAAGTTGAAAGACCAGGATAGCATTAAAATCTCCGACTAATGGAGGAGACGGACCGATGTACATTACCAACCTCAGCCTGAAAAGACCGGTATTCGCCACAGTAACTATCCTGGCGCTGGTCACCCTCGGCATAATCAGCTATCTTGGACTGAACATCAACGATTACCCGGAAGTGGAATTCCCTTATGTGGGCGTGACCATCGTCCAAAACGGCGCCTCCCCCGAACAGGTGGAAACCAAAATCGGCCTGAAGCTGGAAGAAGCGCTGGGACAGATAGCCGGAGTCAAGCACATCTATACCATGGCCCAAGAAGGCGTCTGCATCACCTACGCGGAGTTCACTCTGGATACTGCGCCGGATGTGGCAGCCCAGGATGTGCGGGACAAAATAGGCAGCATCCGGGGGGATCTGCCGGCGGATATTGAGGAACCGGTCATTAGCAAGTTCGATCCGACAGCTTACCCCATCTTTTCCCTGGCTGTCTACGGGGACGCGTCCTTGCGGGAACTGACAACCATCGTCGACGATTTGATCAAAAAGCGGATTGAGACTATAAATGGTGTGGGTTCGCTTAAAATATACGGCAAACAAGAAAGGGAAATTCAGATCCAACTGGATAAAAACAAGCTGGCCGCTTATAGCCTGACCACTCCTGAAGTTTTGGAGAGCCTGAGCGCGGAAAACCTGAACGTGCCGGGCGGCAAGGTGAAAAAGGACGACCTGCAGTTGACAATTCGCACCACGGGACAAATCAGCAAGGTGGACGATTTCACCAACCTGCCGGTGGCGCGCCGTGACGGGGTGCAGCTTTTTGTGAAAGACATCGGCACGGTGGTGGACGGAACCAAGGAAAGCGAAAACATATCCCGTTACCAGGGGAACTCCGCAATCGGCCTTGATATTATAAAACAGTCCGGCAGCAACACCGTGGAGGTGGCCCAAAAAGTCACAACAGCCATAGAAGATCTAAAAAAAGAGCTTCCGCCTGGTGTTCATTTAGATGTGGTCAGAGATAACTCGGGATATATTAAAGACGGGGTTCGTGACGTGGAAAAAACCCTGTTTGAAGGCAGCCTGCTGGCAGCGCTGATGGTATTTTTATTCTTACGGGACTGGCGCAGCACCCTGATCACCGCCCTGGTAATCCCCTCCTCGATTATTACAACCTTTTTCGCCATGCGGATATTGGGTTTTTCTCTAAACTTCATGTCGCTAATGGCCCTGTCCCTGTCGGTCGGCTTGCTGATTGACGACGCAATCGTGGTTATAGAAAACATCGTGCGTCATATGAAGTCCGGGAAAACACCTCTCGAAGCAGCCGAAGATGCTACATCCGAGATCGGTCTGGCGGTAACGTCAACTACCTTAACCGTGGTGGCGGTCTTCACGCCGGTCGGCTTTATGAGCGGTATCGTGGGACAATATTTTAAACAGTTCGGCATTACGGTAGTTTGCGCCGTATTAGTGTCGCTGCTGCTTTCTTTCACTCTGGTGCCCCTGCTTTCCTCCCGCAATCTTAAACCGGAAGAACAAACACCCAAAGGCCCTGTGCAAAAATTCCTGCACTGGTTTAACAGGGGATTCGACCGCCTGACCGGGATATACGCCAGCTTTCTGATGACCGTCTTAAGAAACCGGTTGATAACCATGATGGTAGCTATTCTATTGTTCGTGGGCAGCCTGTCTCTAACCCAAATGCTCGGCTCAACATTCATGCCCGAATCAGACGTAGGCGAGCTTTCGGTCAGCGCCGACCTGGACGCCGGCTTGAATCTGGAGGCAGCTTCAAAAATTGCCGAAAGGATGGAGGGCATAGTCAAAGGATACCCCGAGACGCTAAACATATATACCACTGTGACTTCCAGCCAGGTGAACGTATTCGTCAAGCTCACCGGCAAAGAACTTCGTGACAAGACGATTAACCAAATTGCGTCTGATATGCGGCAGGACTTCAATGTCCTGCCGGGCGTCAGGACGTCCATCGTCCTCCAGGGAGGCATCAGTTCTGAAAAAACAGTCCAATTCCGCCTGCTTGGAGATAATCTGGACGAACTATATGTGTATGCCGAGAAGGCTCAGAGGATTATGGAAGGGATACCCGGGGCGGTAGACGTCGGCATGAGCTACAAACCCGGCACACCTGAGGGCAAACTGCTGATCAAGCGCGACCAGGCCACCGACCTGGGCGTGAGCACGGCACAGGTGGCCGACACCCTGCGCACCCTGTTCAACGGGGTGGTGGTCGGCCAGTACGAGGAAGGTGAGGACCGCTTCGACGTGCGTGTCCTTTTAGGCGAAAAGCAACGCGGCAGCCTGAATGACCTGAATAACATTTATCTTGCCAGCCGTAATGCGGCCGGCAGTTCCGGGCAGACCCAGATGATCGCGCTGAACCAGGTAACCGATACTGTCTTTTCCACGGCTTCCAGTGAGATCAACCGCTTCGACCGTAAAAAAGAGATAGTATTGTCAGCCAACCTGGAAGGCACATCCCTCGGTAGTTTTAACAGCGCCTTTACGGCCAGGGCCGAGCAGGAGTTGCAGATGCCGCAAGGTTACAGCATTTTCGCCGGCGGTCAGTCGGAAATGATGGGCGATACATTTACCAATATATTTCTGGCCTTAATCACAGCCGTGTTATTCATATTTTTCATCCTGGCGGCACAGTTCGAAAGCTACATTGATCCTTTTTCGATCATGCTTTCCATACCGCTGGCGATCATCGGCGCCATTTTCGGCCTCCTGGTGGCCGGCAGCGAACTCAGCATCATGTCTATGATCGGGATTATCATGTTGATGGGACTGGTGACCAAAAACGCGATTCTGCTCATCGACTTTACGAAACAACAGCGGAAAAAGGGCGTGGAAAGAAACGAAGCCCTGCGCAGGGCCGCCCTAATTAGGCTAAGACCGATTATGATGACGTCCATGGCCATGATCGTCAGCATGATCCCGCTGGCTCTTGGTTTAGGTTCAGGCGCGGAAGGACGTGCGCCGATGGCCCACGCCATCATTGGCGGCTTGATTACGTCCACCCTGTTGACCCTGGTGGTTGTACCAGTCATCTATACCTTATTGGACGATATGAAGAAAAAAATAAGCACTCTCCATAGCAGGCGCGGCACCCCGGCGCCTGCTATGGAGAGTGCGTCAAAAGATATCATTTGACCCGACAATGGGCTTCGACGCGTTGCTCGACGACCAATTTATTACATCTTTACCCTTGGGAAATGTGAGTTATAGTGTTTTTTTGCCTGCAGCCCGCCGCGGGGACCAAGTATCTGAGACCAAACAAATCCTTTCACAAATTCGCCGGGGCGGATTATCCCGTCAAATGGTTCAGACTGATCAGGCCGCCCTTGATGTTCCCGGCAAGCAGCAATATCAGTGTTTTCCGTAGTTGGTTCACTGCTCTCTCCGGTCAGATATTCCGGCGTGTCCAACATTAACTCATTATTGCCTGGCTCATCAACAGGAGAACTGTCAAAAAGAATTTCCTCGCGTTCGCAGGCGGTTTCCTCAAAGGGTCCATCAGGTTTGTCCCAGGAAACGGAACGTTTCCTCAGTTGTCTGATACTCCTTATGACAATAAACAATATCAATAAAAACCATATATATTTCATGTCAACACGCCTTTTAAGCAAATTTACTTGGCAGGCAATATCGGTCCGTTGGCTTCACTGCCCTTGCCCATCTTCGACAGAGCGTCACGCATCTGGGTGTCTGCCAGGATGTTTTGCAGGTTGTAATAATCCATCACTCCGATTTTACCTTCCCGCAGGGCGTCGGACATCGCCAGGGGCACCTGGGCCTCTGCTTCAACCACCTTGGCGTGCATTTCCTGAACGGAAGCCTTCATCTCTTGTTCCCTGGCCACCGCCATGGCCCTGCGCTCCTCCGCCTTGGCCTGGGCAATCCGCTTGTCCGCCTCAGCCTGGTCGGTCTGAAGCTGCGCCCCGATATTGCGCCCGACATCAACGTCCGCGATATCAATCGACAATATTTCAAAAGCCGTACCGGCGTCGAGCCCCTTGCTCAAAACAGTCTGGGAAATCATATCGGGGTTTTCCAGGACGTGCTTGTGACTGTCCGCGCTGCCGACGGTTGTGACTACTCCCTCGCCAACCCTGGCGAGAATGGTTTCCTCACCGGCGCCGCCAACCAGGCGGTCAATGTTGGCCCGT
>NZ_MVQM01000097.1:0-3035 GCF_002067195.1 Pelotomaculum sp. PtaB.Bin117
CACCCGTTTGTTCGCTATTTTTACGGCGAGGTTGATTGTTTCCCGGTCAAGCGGTTCGGGATCAGCCAGGGCGCGCAAGGCGTTCATAGCCGGTGACCGCCTTCCGGGCAGGCGGAACATGGGATCGAAATATACAACGTCGAAACTGCCTGCCGGCAGCGTCCGCAGGTAATCACGGTGATCCGCCCGAACCACCTCCACTCTTTGCATGGCGGCGACAGTGTCCCTGTCAGTTGCCGGGTAAGATACGAGACCGGATTTAACAAGATACGCTATGACCGGTGAATTCTCCAGCCCGACAACCCGGCCGTTATTGCCGACAGTATAGCTCGCTACAATGGCGTCTGTCCCCAGACCCAGTGTGCAATCCAATACAGTGTTACCCTGGTTGATGGCCATGGCGTTAATCATCTGGTCAGTTTTCCCATTTTTTAGCTCGTTTATACGCGGCCCGGCCATACCCGGGTGGAAAAAAAACTCCCCCGCGCGGGACACAAATGATACTTTTTTCGATGTAACAACCACCATCCCTTCCACACCGAGCTCCGCTGACAAAGCTTCTATCGACCGGCCGTTTCTTTCCACATACAGGGTTTCCAATTCTCCGGCTATCTGTTTGGCGCATTCCACCAAAACCGGTTTCACTCTATGAGACGTCGTGACAGCGAATCCATGTGATTTCATTATACTACCTCTTGAAACGTGTCTCCAGATCACGGTTGGAGAGGTGAATAACAGTAGGTCTGCCGTGCGGACAAGTAAATGGATTCTCCGCCCGGGCCAACCTTTCCAGCAACGCTTCCATTGCGCCAAACGGCATTTTTTCTCCGGCTTTTATCGCTCCCTTGCAAGCAATCGAGGAAGCAAGCCGTTTAAAAAAATCAACCTGGTCAGGAACAAAACCTTTTCCCTTGAAGAAATCAACCATGTCCAGGAACAGCTCTTTCTCCCGGCCCGCCGGCAAGTAGGACGGCGCTCCCCTGAGCAAGAACGTGTTGCCGCCGAAATGCTCAATTACAAAACCCGTTTCGGCAAACCGGGGCAGCAGATCGATGACGAGCGAAGTCTCGCTGTGTTCAAGCTCCAGCGTTTCCGGGACTAGAAGACATTGACTGGGATAATTGCCCTGACCGGCCAGACATTCCTCATAGAGAACCCTCTCATGGGCGGCATGCTGGTCAATGATATAAAGACCGTCTTCTCCCCCTGCCAGAATATACGTCGGAAGCAACTGGGCAAGCGGGTGAAGAACAGGGAATTTTTTATCGTTTACAGTATCTTCAAGAAACTTGTTTCTTTCCGATGGAAAAACAGATTTATCAGGCAACATGCTTGCAACCGGACTTCCGGTTGCAACTGTTTCAACCGGTTCCGGATTGACGGCTGATTGATCTTGCTCCGGCTCCGGTGAAAATATCGCCGGAACCTGCACGAAAATAGTTTTGCCCGGTTCTTTATCCGGTTCTTTATAATGATACCGGTTACCTCGTTCAGCAATCGCGGCAGGTATAACCGAATCCCCGCGCAGCGCGCTCCTGAGCGCACCGGCAACCATGGCGGCGACTCTTTTTTCTTCCAGCAGGCGCACTTCCAACTTTGCCGGGTGCACATTGACATCCAACTGCTCCGGCGCCACTGTTAAAGATAAAACAGCTACCGGCCTGCGCCCCTGGGGGAGCAAGCCGCGGTAAGCATCTTCAATTGCCGTGACAACAGCCGGACAGCGCACATAACGGCCGTTGACAATGATGGTCAGGTGACTGCGCGAACTGCGGCTAAGTGAAGGTTTTCCGGCATAACCGTCAAGGCCCAGATCCCCATCCGCAGCGCTCACCGCAATCATTTCCTTGCCCTGTCCCGGCCCATAAACAGCTGTCACAGCATCGATCAGCCTGCCGGTGCCCGGTGTATAAAAAACACGCTTGCCATGGGTCAACAGTTCGAAACGGACACCTGGTCTGGCCAGCGCCATTTTCGACACCAGTTCCCCGCACAACGCGCCTTCAGAGGAAGGGCTTTTCATCGCTTTGCGCCTGGCCGGCGTGTTATAAAACAAGTCACTTACTTCAACAGTAGTACCCGGCGCGCACCCGGCCGGACATACGGCGGCAAGCGAACCCCCCTGCAATTCAGCGCGCGTCCCTGTTATTGAGCCAGGCACGCGGGTGGTCATGACCACTTTGGCTACCGCCGCTATGCTGGGCAGCGCCTCCCCGCGGAAACCGAGCGTGTTCACCCGGCGCAAATCAGCGGCGCTTTTGATCTTGCTGGTGGCATGACGCAGGAAAGCCAACTGGACATCTTCCGCCGTCATCCCGCAACCGTTGTCGGAAACAGTGATTCTGCCCAGGCCGCCCTCCGCCAGGTCTATTGCAATCCTGGAAGCGCCCGCGTCCAGGGCGTTTTCCACCAACTCTTTTACTGCCGAAACCGGCCGTTCAACCACTTCACCGGCAGCAATCTGGCCGGCTGTAAATTCATCCAGGATAATTATGGCTGCCAACACCGCACCCCGCCAACTCTAAATCATAGCAACACAGGCAGTTTTATGCGCCTGCTGTTCATTATAACATGCCATGTTGCGATCCAAAAGAAAAACCCTGGAAAGGAATATTGATTGTTAGAAATAACGTTGGTAAAATAATAAAGTAAGAAATTATTACTGAGGACGTGTTGATATGGATGAATTTTACATTGCCAGAATAACTACGAAGGGACAAGTAACAGTCCCCCTCGAATTGAGAAAAGCGTTAAACGTTAAGGAAGGTGATTACATCCTTTTTGAAAAAAAAGGCCCCCGCGTGGAAATAAAGAAAGTGTTACCACCGAATGATTTTGAAGAATTTGCGAAACCGATCAGGGAAAGATTTCAGAGGGAAGGGATAACTCCTGATGATATCGAAGCAGCCATTAAGTGGGCCCGGAGGGCTCAGGGAGAAAGTAAGACATGAGAATTACCATTGATACGAATGTTCTCGTTTCCGCGCTGGGATGGAACGGTACGGAAGCGGCTATTATTGAAATGGTTTTGGATT